>CAJVXD010000077.1 GCA_913009675.1 uncultured bacterium
TGTGACTGGAGTTCAGACGTGTGCTCTTCCGATCTTGATATGCCATATCTGATGCTGATTCATTTTCTGCTGCGATATGACGTTCTTCAATACCGGTGCGTGTTCTTATCCACTCATCAGAAGTGTCAACCATTTTTTCAAGATCAAAATTTGTCAATACTCGTTCAGGAGTATAAGAACCTGTTCCAATTATTTTAATACCCATTTTTAATACCTCATTTAATATCAATGCCGGCATCGGCAATATTGGTTTCGGATGCCTCTACTATATCCCTTATCTGAGCGTCGATAAGCGACCTGATTATCTGATATTTTTGTATCTTAGCAGATAAACCTGGAGACCTTTTTTTTAGGTCCGAGAGCGCATCCTTCCATAATCTCAAATCGGACAATCGTTCCTTCTCTATAAGTCCTGACGTCAGGCCGTCGTCTATGTCATGATTATCATATGCGATCTCGTCAGCAGCATCCACTACCTGGGTTTCCATGGTAGGGGAGACCTCGGGATCAAGCTCTGCGAGCCGCTTTGATTTATCAAACATCGTAGTGTGCTTATTGATCCCCTCCCTTACTTCCCATGTTAGGTTCAATCCGGGAAAGTCAGGATATCTTTCTTCCAATTCATCGACTACCCTTAGTCCCTGCAGGTTATGGTCAAAACCTCCCCTATCCTTCATCAGCGATCTAAGGGCGTCTTCCCCTGCATGGCCAAACGGGGGATGGCCGATATCATGCGCCAGGGCAATGGCCTCCACAAGGTCTTCATTTAAACCCAGCTCTCTGGCGATCGACCTTGCAATCTGGCTGACCTCGAGTGTATGCGTAAGCCTCGTCCTGTAATAATCGCCTTCGTGGTTGACAAAGACCTGAGTCTTATACTCAAGTCTGCGAAAGGCCGTAGAGTGGACTATCCTGTCCCTGTCTCTCTGGTAACAGGACCTGTAGGCTGGTTCTTTCTCAGCATACCTCCTCCCCCTGGTGTCCTTACTGTACATTGCGTAAGAAACCAGGACCTTCTTTTCCCTTTTTTCTATGTCCTTGCGAGTGAGCATGATGTCTTATTTTGTAAGCAGCCTGTAGAGCTCTTTTAATGACTGCGAGATTACCTTTGCATTACCGGTAATAGGCATAAAATTTGTATCGCCTTTCCATCTGGGTACTATATGGACGTGGATGTGCCCCTTGTAGCCGGCACCGCCTACTTCACCTGTATTTACGCCTATATTAAAACCGTGAGGCTTTAATCTTTTTTCAAGCAATACCTGCATCTCTCTCACCAGTTTCATCATATCAAGCAGTTCAGCATCACTAAGACCTTTTAGGTCCTTTATGTGCCTGTAGGGGCTGACCATTACATGTCCATTATTATATGGGAATATATTGAGTAAGGCAAATGAGAATTTAGATTTTTTAATAACGGCCGGCTCCCCTCTCCCCCTATTTTTAAGACAAAATATGCATCCCTTTTTTTTCTTTTTTCTTACAAATCTGCTTCTCCATGGAGCCCATAATATATCCATATAGATTCTCCTAATAAACCCGGTCCACAAAAAGGGGGCAGGCATAATTTTATCTCGTGGAAACAAACAGGCTGCTTCAAAATTAAGCGTGTCCCCTTTTTGTCTTTTTGTCCCCTATAATCTATGTATCTCTGCCTTTATCTCATCTTTGGTTATCTTGATAATCCCATAGGATCTGTAGGGCGCAAATATGGTATCCGTGGCGCTCCCCGGGTTAAAAAAAAGAACGCCTTCTATGTATTCATTCATAGGGACATGAGAATGTCCAAAGACTATAATATCAGGCCCCTCCCCGAAAAATTCCGTTTTTAAGATGTCAGTAAGGGTGTTCGGACTTCCATATCCATGCATCAGGCATATCTTTTTGCCTGATAGCATGAGTATCTTTTTATCACTCAGCACAGACTGTACCTTTCGCGAGTCCATGTTTCCCGATACCGCTTCCACCCTCGATATCTTCCTGAGCTCATCGAGAACATACGGTTCTGTCAGGTCACCGGCATGGAGTATTAAATCGCACCCCTTGAGCACAGATATGAGCTCCAGGGGAAGCTCTTTTGCCTTACAGGGCATGTGTGTATCTGATATAACACCTATCTTCATCTTTGACTAAATATGCAGGGCTTTCCGTATAATTCCATCAGTAGATTCAGGCTTTCGAGGTCCCACACCCAGAACCTGGCCTCTTTTGCAATAAGATATGCATTTTCATCTATGCCTGTCAGTGAAACAAGTATATTCCTGTTTATTTTCTTATCCCCTTTGTTTCTTTTGAGTATCTTTATCATCTCGGCGACATCGTTTTCTGTTATACGGTCCTCTTTAATTGTACAGAGCCATCTTAACTTATCCCCTTTGGCCATTATATTTATGCTGTTACAGAGGCCATCCTTAAGCCGGTATATCTCGGTAAACGATACGAACTTATGTTTTTTCCCGTTAAGCTGTATAACATCGTTGTTAAATGACCTGAAAAGGTCCTCCATCCTAAGCGAGAGCTCTTTTTCGAATTCCCTGATAAATGCCTGTATACTTAGCCTTACAGCCCCCCTGAAAGACTCCTTCTCCAGGTCTTCGTCTATACTGAAAGACAAAAGCCTTTTCATGTAGACAGACTGAAGCCAGAAACTAAAGAGCCTCTCCTTGAACCTATAAAACGAACCATTGCGCGCTATTACGTCCATCTCTACAAACCTGTTTAATATCCTGGAGACATCCCGTCTCTGCAGTCCGCAATTTTTTATTATCTCCTGCTGTTTCCTATTCTTTAAGGAAAGGGCTATAAGGACAGACGCGGATTTTGACAGGAATTTGCCCTCAGATACCTTGAGAAATAAGCTTGAAAAAAGCTGGTTTATTGTCCCTGTTCTTTTAAAGATCACTTCTGTCATGGCGGATTCTATAATCGCTGCATAGTCTTCAGGGGGGACCTTCCTGGAAAATACAAGCCTTTCTATCTCATCCGATATTATCTGCATATATAAAGGCTTGTTGCCCGTAAAGAAAGCTATGAAGTCAAGGTATGGCCGGGGCAACGCGACGGCCTTTATCTTATCCCCTAAAAAAGACCTGCTCATGTTGATATCAAACGGGGGGAGGATAAATTTTTCAAAATTGCCAAAAAGCATGGAGAGTTTTTCGTTCAGGATGCGCTGGGAGATTACATTCCTGGAACTCAACAAGAGATACATCGCATCCTTCTGGATCATAATCTTTTTTGCAAGGACGGTGAAGGGGTGTTTTATGTTGAAATTCCCGAGCCTATGAAACTCATCCAGCACAACGACAGGCCGTTTCTTAGACTCTTCTAATATCGCCGCCGGTATATCCATCATAAACGAATACGCTTCTTCTAACTTGCCCCTTTCCAGGTCCTGTAAAACGCGCAGGCAGGTCTGGGCTGTCTTCGGATAGATCCTCTTAAGGTCCTCTATCAAGAGCAGGGGGTCATGCAGGGTCGTCAAGGAAGGGTCTGAATGCAGGAGCTGGTAAAGTGCTGATTTTATGAAACGCTTTGCACAGAATTCGAATGGCTCTATCTTTACCTCGAGATATATCGGTATAATCTCATCTTTTTTTATCTCGCCTGAGGCGAGAAGTGTTTTTATAAGGAAGGTCTTGCCTGTATAGGATTCTCCTATAATGGCTATATTTTGGCGATAGCCCTCGGCGAATGAATTGATACGATGTATCAGGGTCTTGAGTATGTCGGGTCTATTACAAGAACTAACCTTTGGCATAAGGGATTATCCAAACTTGCGAAGCAAATTTGATCCTGAAGCGCCGTTAAACAATGCGACGAATAGAAGCATTGCAAGCGCTGAAGGATCTACTTTATAATCATCTCGAGTTTTCTTCATTTGTTACCCCAGCATAAAGCTTTTTATCATTGCGTTCTATAATATAAACATACCTCATATCATGTTTATCCATACCTAAGGTCCTTCGCTGCACTATGAGGCTCCTATCCGTCGCCTCACTACGCTTGCTCAGGATCAAAGCCGCCTCCGGCAAAGGTCCTTCGCTGCACTATGAGGCTCCTATCCGTCGCCTCACTACGCTTGCTCAGGATCAAAGCCGCCTCCGGCAGCTTTGGAGCGGGTGAGGGGAATCGAACCCCCGCTGCGAGCTTGGGAAGCTCGTGTTCTACCATTGAACTACACCCGCCTAACTACTCCGCCGTGCACCTTTTGCCGCTGCCGAATGTCCTTCAACACCCTGTCTGTCGGCTTGACGGAAACTGCCTTCATCCCCGCCTTTACAGGCGGGGAGTTCCTGCTGGATTAAACCGTCGTTAATTTTATGAAGCTGCGACACCTGGTCTCTATGTCTCTCCTTTTCAAACCTCTCAGTCTATTTACACTAAAGCCCTCAACTGCAAATGAGGCCATGGTCGAGCCATACAAAAGCGCCTTTCGCGCAGCCTGGCTGTCTATCTTTTTTATCTTAGTAAGGTAACCCATAAAACCGCCTGCAAATGTATCTCCGGCGCCCGTGGGGTCGCATACCTTTTCTATCGGATAGGCCGGGGTCATGAATAATATCCTGTCCTTATAGAAGATCACTGCACCGTATTCTCCTCTTTTTACTATTGCAAATCTGGGCCCCAGTGAAAGCAGGTATTTTCCTGTCTTCAGGATATTAGATTCACCCGAAAGCAGCATTGCCTCTGCCTCGTTCAAAAAGACAGCGGAGGTCATCTTTATCAGTCTCTTTAAAACAGGGCCTTTGTTTTGGATCCAGTGGTTCATGGAATCACAAGCTGCAAATTGACAATGCCTGCTGCCCTTTAATATAGAGAGCTGGAGATCCGGGTCTATATTAGCAAGAAAGATATATTTGCTGTTTTTGTATTCCCTGGGTATCCTGGGGCTGAAATCGGCAAATACATTCAACTGCGTATCTATTGTCCTGGCGCAGTTTAAATCATCCAGATAGGAACCCTTCCAGCGAAAGGTCTTCCCCTCTCTTGCTTCCAGCCCTTTGAGATCCACGCCAAAAGATTTTATGAGGGCGATATATTGTTTGGGAAAATCCTTACCGACCGTCGCAACGAGATTTACCCGGCTGAAGAAGCTTGCGCTTAGGGCAAAGTAGATAGCCGACCCGCCCAGCACATCCCTTTGTGTGCCTGAGGGAGTTAATACGGTATCTAAAGCAACGGAGCCTATCACAAGGATACTATTCATCTATGCTAACGCACCTTTTCGGCTATCTTCATCGAACAATAATTGCTGCACATCGTGCAGACATCCTTATCCTGAGGCATGGCCGATTTTCTATACCTAGCCGCCTTAGGGGGGTCTATTGATTTTTTTATCTGCTCCTTCCATTTTCTGGCAGAACGGTAGCGGGAGATATCTCTATCCCAGTCCAGTGCCCCGGGCAGATGCTTTGCTATATCAGCGGCATGACCGGCAATCCTCGCGGCCATGACCCCATTCTTTACATCATCTTCGTCAGGTATCCTTAGGTGCTCCGAAGGTGTAACATAGCAAAGAAAGTCCGCCCCGTAAAAGGCCGCCATGGCCCCCCCTATGGCTCCCACTATATGATCATAGCCAGGGGCAACGTCTGTTACAAGCGGCCCAAGGACGTAAAAAGGGGCGTTGTTGCACATCTTCTTTTGCATAATGACATTTGACTCTATCTGGTCTATGGGTATATGCCCCGGGCCTTCTATGATTACCTGGACATTGTTCTCTTTCGCCTTTTCGGCGAGTTCCCCCAGGAGGATTAGTTCCTGTATCTGAGGCCTGTCGGTCGCATCCAGCAGACAACCAGGTCTCATGCCGTCCCCGAGGCTAAGCGTTATATCATAGCTCTTTGCTATCTTGAGGACGTCATCAAAATATTCGTATAGCGGGTTTTCCTTGTTGTTTACGTACATCCATTCTGCAGTAAATGCCCCGCCCCTGGAAACGATATTCATGACCCTTTTTCCCCTTTTCAGGCGCTTGAGGCTCTCCTGTGTTACCCCGCAATGAACCGTAAAAAAATCTACTCCGTCGGCCGCCTGTTCTTCAAGGGTCTCCATTATGTCTTCCTTTGTCATGCGGGATATATGGCCCCTCTTTCTCTGTGCCTTTATGGCAGCCTCATATATAGGGACAGTGCCTAAGGGGACCGTAGAATGTCTCAATATTGCCCTTCTGATTTTTCTTATATCTCCGCCTGTGCTCAGGTCCATTACGGCATCTGCACCGTATTTTATTGCGGTCCTGACTTTTTTGAGTTCGGTCTTCAGGTCTATACTGTCTTGTGATGTCCCGATGTTCGCATTGATCTTTGTACGCAGGCCTTCACCAACCGCACAGGGGCCTACCTTCCTTTTTGAATTCTTAATCAGATCGGAAGAGCACACGTCT
>CAJVXD010000078.1 GCA_913009675.1 uncultured bacterium
GCTTTTGCAGATTTGCTCATTAGGATGTGCGAAGGAGGTGTGCTATCAGTATGTAGTCGTTGTTTTATATTTATTGTGTTTTTTTTTTTGTTTTTTTTTCTTCTTCTTTGTTTTATTTTTTTTCTTTTTTTTTTTTCAAGCAGAAGACGGCATACGAGATATATCAGTGTGACTGGAGTTCAGACGTGTGCTCTTCCGATCTGAAGGAGCGATAAAGAAAGGTTATACATTTATTATATTAAGCGACAGGGGTGTGGATAAAGGCCATGCTGCGCTCCCTGCACTTCTGGCGACAGGGGCAGTGCACCATCATCTGGTTAGGAGGTCATTACGTACACAGATTGGTATTATAGTTGAAAGCGGAGAGCCGCGTGAGGTGCATCATTTTGCGCTTCTTTTTGGCTATGGTGCTGATTGTATAAACCCTTATCTGGCTTATGAGACTATAAGGGAACTTATTAGAGAAAAAGATGTCCATCTTGATTTAAAAACCAGCCTCGAGAATTACAGTAAGGCGCTTGATAAAGGCATCCTTAAGATCATCTCGAAGATGGGGATATCAACTCTTCAGAGTTATAGAGGTGCGCAGATATTCGAGGCATTAGGGCTCTCAGGGGATGTTGTGGATAGATGTTTTAGCGGCACTGTTTCGAGGATAGGAGGTGCAGGCTTTAAAGAGATAGCGCGGGAGACCATATTGCGCCATGAAGAGGCTTATAAAGATGAGAGTCGAAGTGTTCCATATCTTGCAACAGGCGGACTCTATCAGTGGAAAAGAGACGGCAGTTTTCATCTATGGAATCCCGAGAGCATCAGTGCATTACAGGATGCGGCAAGGGATAACGACTACGGAAGATATAAGGAATTCGCCGCTCTTATAAATAACCAATCAAGTAACCCCACAACCCTCAGGGGCCTGTTCAAGTTTAAAAAGGTAAGGCCTATCCCGATCGGACAAGTTGAGCCGGCCAAAGAGATCTTCAAGAGGTTTGTAACAGGTGCAATGAGCTATGGCTCTATCTCGCGCGGCGCGCATGAGACACTTGCAATTGCCATGAATAGATTAGGGGGGAAGTCCAATACAGGCGAGGGGGGAGAAGACCCCAGTCGTTTTACGCCTCTACCCAACGGGGATTCGAGGCGCAGTGCCATAAAACAGGTTGCCTCCGGCAGGTTTGGTGTTACAGCAAATTATCTGACGAATGCCGACGAATTGCAGATAAAGATTGCACAGGGCGCAAAGCCGGGGGAAGGCGGACAGCTTCCCGGACACAAGGTGAGCGTTACCATAGCGTCGACGCGTTATACAACACCCGGGGTAACACTGATATCTCCTCCTCCGCATCATGATATCTATTCTATCGAGGACCTCGCACAGTTGATATTTGATTTGAAGAATGCTAATCCACGGGCCAGGGTGAGCGTAAAGCTTGTGTCCGAGACGGGGGTAGGTACTATTGCGGCAGGGGTTGCAAAAGGCCATGCCGATATGATCTTAATCTCAGGGGGCGACGGAGGCACAGGCGCTTCACCAAAGAGTTCTATTATACATGCAGGGCTTCCATGGGAATTGGGCCTTTCTGAAACACATCAGACGTTGGTTATGAATGACCTAAGAAACAGGGTAAGGCTGCAGACAGACGGACAGATGCGCACCGGCCGGGATATTGCCATAGCCGCACTCCTTGGTGCCGAAGAATATGGTTTCTGCACCGCTAGTTTAATAGTAATGGGATGCGTGATGCTCAGGCACTGTCATCTCAATAACTGTTCTGTAGGAGTGGCCACCCAGGATGATGTACTGCTGGATAGATTCAGGGGCAGGCCGGAATATGTGGTGAATTATATTAGTTTTGTTGTCAGGGAGCTGCGTGAGATCATGGCGCAATTAGGCGTGAGGACTGTTGATGGACTGATCGGAAGGACTGAGTTCTTAGAGGTGGATAAAGATATAATACCATGGAAGGCAAAGGGCATTGATTACTCAAGCATACTATACAAGCCAAAGGTGGGTAGAGGCATAAAGACCTTTTGCATTCACAAACAGGATCACGACATAGACGATATCTTAGATAAAAGGCTTATTGACCTTGCCGGACCTGCCCTTAGAGAGAGACGAGAGGTAAGGAAAGAGCTTGAGATAAAGAATGTTAATAGGGCCGTAGGGGCGATGTTGAGCGGCGAGGTCTGCAGGCAATACGGGGACGAGGGCCTTTCAGGAGACACCATTCATTTTAAGTTCAGGGGGGTAGCGGGCCAGAGCTTTGGGGCATGGCTTGCGAAAGGCATCACATTCGAACTCGAAGGCATGGCAAATGATTATACAGGGAAGGGGCTTTCAGGGGGGGTGATTATCGTTTATCCTGATAAGAGGACAGATTATAAACCAGAGGAAAATATCATTATCGGGAACACGACCTTTTACGGGGCAATCCGCGGTGCGGCCTATATAAGAGGCGTTGCAGGAGAGAGATTCTGCATACGTAATTCAGGGTTATACGCAGTTATAGAAGGCGTTGGCGACCATGGTTGTGAATACATGACAGGCGGGAGAGTTATTGTTTTAGACAGAACCGGCCGAAACTTTGCTGCGGGTATGAGCGGCGGCATAGCATATGTTTACGATGAGGGCGATTTTAGGAAGAGATGCAATATGGAGATGGTAGAATTGGAAAGATTAGAAGAAGAAGATATAATAACCATAAAGCAGTTGCTTGCAAATCACTATAGATATACACAGAGTCTATTGGCAAAGAGTGTATTGGACGATTTTAAGAAAGAGATCAAAAGATTCGTCAAGGTCATGCCGATAGAATATAAACGGGTTTTACAGGGCGAGGCCATGGATAAAAAACTAGGCTTGACCGAGGTATCGGATGGGTGACCCGAGAGGTTTCTTGAAAATAAAAAGACAGGGGTGTGGATATAGGCCTGTGTCCGACAGGGTTAAGGATTATAGCGAGGTTGTTGTCCATAGGGCAGATGCGGTGTTACGGGATCAGGCATCGCGCTGTATGGATTGCGGGACACCTTTCTGCCACTGGGCCTGCCCCGTCGGCAACTATATCCCTGAGTGGAATGATTTAGTGTTTCACGGCCACTGGCAAAAGGCGTTCCAGCTTTTGGATGCGAGTAATAATCTACCCGAAATTACAGGTAGATTGTGCCCTGCGACCTGCGAATATGCATGTGTCCTGGGGATAAATGACGACGCTGTTACTATAAGAGAGAATGAACTGGCAATTATAGAATACGCCTTTAAGCACGGTTTCGTAAGGTCCAATCCCCCGACAAAACGCACAGGGAAAAAGGCCGCTGTTGTAGGTTCGGGCCCTGCAGGCCTGTCCTGTGCAGCCCAGCTCAATAAAAAGGGTCATCAGGTAGTCGTCTTCGAGAGGGATGATAGAGCGGGCGGGATATTGAGATACGGCATACCGGATTTTAAATTAGAAAAGTGGATCATTGATAGACGCCTTGATATCATGAGAAAAGAAGGGGTCGTTTTTAAGACAAGGGTCAATGTGGGGGTTGATTTATCTATAGAGGAGCTGAGAAGGGAGTTTGACGCAATCTGTCTAGCAGGCGGTTCGCGGGTGCCGCGCGATTTAAGGATAGAGGGGAGGGGATTGGAAGGCATCTATTTTGCGATGGATTACCTTACCCAGTCCAATAAGAGGGTTTTAGGAGGGGGTATCCCTGACGAGAGGCTTATCGATGCAAAGGGCAGAAATGTGGTAGTCATAGGCGGTGGTGATACAGGAGCAGATTGCGTGGGGACGGCGTGCAGGCAGGGCGCCAGAGGCATCAGACAGATAGAGGTTTTGCCCAGGCCGCCTGAATGCAGGACAGAAGCGTTTCCATGGCCGCGATACCCTGCGCTTTTAAAGACATCGAGTTCCCATGAGGAAGGCTGTGAGCGTGACTGGGCAGTCCTTACGAAAAAGTTTATAGGAGAAAAGGGCAGGGTCAAAGGGCTTTCCTGTGTGCGTGTAGAATTTTCAAGGGGTGGTAAAGTTCCCTGTCCGGCCATGAAAGAGATAGAGGGAAGCGGGTTTAAGATAGACGCGGACTTAATAATACTTGCCGTAGGCTTTCTCTACCCGGAAAAAAATGGTTTGCTTTCCGGACTTGGCCTGGAGTATGATAAGAGGGGAAACGTAAAGACTGACGGAAACTATATGACCTCCCAAAAAGGCATCTTTTCGGCAGGCGATATGCATCGGGGGCAGTCGCTTATAGTGCGGGCTATTGAGGAGGGCCGCAGGGCTGCAGAAGGTATCGATGGATATCTAAGGATGTAAATTGTTATCCATCTTAGCCAGGCAACTTTAGTGCTTGGCCTTGGCGGATTTAATCTGCACTTATCACTCACACTCCTTTCAGTCGCGTAAGAGAGGTACTTATTAAATGTGCGGGATATTCGGTATATCCAATCATAAAGAGGCTGCTCGTTTGACTTACCTGGGGCTCTATGCGCTTCAGCATAGGGGCGAAGAGAGTGCTGGTATTGTGGTCCGTCATGGGAAAAAGATTGAAATACATAAAGGGATGGGCCTCGTAGGCGACGTCTTTACCGAGAGAGACATAAAATCACTACGCGGAGATTTAGCTATAGGCCATGTTCGCTATTCAACTACCGGTTCAAGCAGCACTAAGAATATCCAGCCGTATTTCGTAAGACATAAAAAAGACAAGATCGTCATTGCCCACAACGGAAACCTTACGAATAGCTTTGAGCTCCGTAATGAGATGGAACAGGACGGCTCTATCTTTCAGACCACGATGGATTCTGAGATCATTGCACACCTTCTGGCGCGTTCAAGGAAGTCTGACACAGAGGAAAATATTGCAAACGCACTGTCCCAGTTAGAAGGCGCTTACTCCCTGGTCTTGATGCTGGGCGAGCTATTGATCGGAGCAAGGGACATCTACGGGTGGCGGCCATTGTGCCTGGGAAGGCTTGATGGGGCATATGTACTTGCCAGTGAAACCTGCGCATTAGATCTAATCCAGGCACAATACATAAGAGATATCGAGCCGGGAGAGATTGTATTTATAGACAAGGGCAACGTAAAATCGATAAATATATCGCCGGAGACACTTTCCCCAAAGGCAAGGCTTGCATCCTGTATATTCGAATACATATATTTTGCAAGGCCTGACAGCAATATCTTTGGGCATAATGTATACAAGACGAGAAAATCTCTCGGGAGACAGCTCGCACGTGAATGCCCTGCTGATTGTGATATAGTGATGCCTATACCTGATTCAGGAAATTATGCGGCGCTTGGTTTTTCTAAGGAATGCGGGATACCATTCGAGGTGGGTATGATACGCAACCACTATGTAGGAAGGACCTTTATCCAGCCCTCGCAGTTTATAAGAGATTTCAGGGTCAAGGTCAAGCTGAATCCAATCAGGGACGTGCTAAAAGGGAAAAGGGTAGTTATTGTAGAAGACTCTATAGTCCGGGGCACTACCAGCAAGATCAGGGTGAAGACAATAAGGGAATCAGGGGCCAAGGAGGTGCACATGAGGGTCAGCTGTCCGCCCTTGCGTTTTCCGTGCTTCTACGGCATAGACTTCCCTACTAAAAAGGAACTCATTGCATCAAGGCATTCCATAGACTGGGTCAGGGATTTTATAGGAGCGGATAGTTTAGAATATCTGAGTCTAGAAGGCATGCTTAAGGCCATGCCTCTTCCAAAAAACCACTTCTGCACCGCCTGCTTCAACGGCGACTACCCTACCAAACTCCCTAAAAAATTAGGCAAAGGTGCCTTGGAATATTAAAAATCTTGTTGTTGGAAAAAGCAAGGAATTCACTGAGCCAGCGTGTATAAAACGGGGCGTGTTTTTTATCGACAAGTGTGTGCGAAATAATAAATTCCTGAAAATCAGACAAAATTTTTGTGAGCATTCACTTAATAGGCCATAAAAAGCGAATTCGTATATTAATTGGTATGTATAAAAACAAAGGAGACTAAAAATGGGACCAGAATATTTTTGGATGGGTGGGATGTGGATATTCCCAATCATTATGATTATTGTAATGTTGCTTGTTGTTTATCTGATATTCGGACGGGGAAATGTCAGACCACCATGGTATGGTCCCGATCAATATCACGATAATTTGAAAAGCTCAGATTCTGCTTTGGAAATCCTGAAAAAACGATATGCCAAAGGCGAGATCACAAAAGAAGAGTTTGAACAAGTGAAAAAGGATATCGTTTGAGGAGGATAATGGTGACTGATTCAAATTTAGATAAAGAGGCCCTAAGCAAACAAGAGCAGCATTGGGAAAATACATTCTCAAGTAAGCTAGACATGTTCGGTGATTCAGCAAGCGAAGCGGCCAT
>CAJVXD010000079.1 GCA_913009675.1 uncultured bacterium
AAGACCTTTGAAGGGATTGAACCGTCCCATGGTCCAAAAATAAATTGTTTCCAAAGCCTTCCGGGGCTAAAAGGCAAAGAGAACAATTAAATAAAAAGGCAACCCTCCTTTTAAAAATCGGCCCGGTTAATTAAATAATTGGTGGAATTAAAATCGAAACGGCCGCGGGTGTATCCTCAAAGACGTTTAAGTTTATAGCGCATCCGCCATCGCTATCTCCTATGGGAAGTAACCCTCCTTCTTCGTCCATCATGCACCTCAAGAATTCGCACATCTTTTCAAGTCTTGAGATCGTCCCCCTGGAAAATGAAATCCCGTTCTTCTTCCCTAGGGTAAGGGCTATTACATATAGTTCGATTACAAATCTATGATAATGCACGGACTGCTCTTTGCTCACCCCGTCAGGATAAACCTGTCTTTCTATCTCCCTTTCTAAAATCGACTTGCCTGTTTCTAACCACCTATCTGCTCCCTTGAGGGAGGGGAATAAAACACCTGAGATAAATAACCCCGCCGCTTCTCCTATAAGGTGGTTATTCGCCGAAGAATATTTGGATAGCCTGGCCTCAATAATATGACTATGAAAATAGACATCCCTTAAAAAGAGGTCCTCAAAATCTCTATCAAAGGCACTGGCATCCTTTATAAGAAAATATATCCATGACCAGGATATAAGACGTAATGACAGCTCCAGGGAATCTGACCAGTTTATGCCTCTAAAAGGCCTGTTTTTCTCTATCCAGTCCTTCAGGATATCAATTATGATACGGGCAAGGCCTTCCTCTTTTTCAAGGGCATATCTCTGTGCATAGCCCACCAGCCACTGAAACCTATTCGATTCCCAGGCCTCTTTGAGCTCTATATTGCAAAACCCAGCCCTGCGTTTTATATCGTTCGTAAAATTATTCTGCCATCTTATCTTGGGAACACTCTCACCTTCCCAGTTTATAGCGCAAATGGGAGCGGGCATACGGCATCTTTTTCTCATCAGGGATCTTTCCTTTATAAAATCTATGTCCTCTCTATCTATAAAAAATTGCGCTTCCCTCGTGGGCCTCGATGATAAATGCCGATCGTTGCCGAGAAACAAAAATCCAAGATTTAATAACCTTATCCGCAGGTTACAGGACAATCGATGGAGGATTTCCTGAAGGCTCATTGCCTTCAATCTATTGAAATACCAAACCGATGCCTTTTTATAATGAGGGATATCGTATAATATCTTCTTCCATTTTTCACTTGCATCTTCAACAGTATAATTTTCGTGTATTGCCTTGACGGCATTCTCTGAATAAGATTGAAGAATATCTGAGTTCCTTAATAACCCGGCAACGGCTGAAACATAACCATCCAGGTCGTCTCTATCTACCAATCTGCCGTTGATCCCATCCTTTACCGCATCGCCTAAATTCCCTACCCTGGAGACTACCGGCACAACGCCGCATGCCATTGCCTCTAACATTGCAAGTGAGAGGCCTTCACTCTGTGTGGGTAACAAAAAAACCCTTGACGCATTTAAATATCTTTCTACTCCTGGATCGAAGCCTGCAAAAGAAACAACATCTTTTAGACCCAGCTCTTTTGATAGTCCCTCCAGTTCCCGTCTAAGAAGGCCGTCTCCCAGGATTACGGCCTTTACCTTCAAACCATCCTTTATTAATCTCAAGATAACCCTCAAAAATACATCTATTCTCTTAAGAGGTATCAACTCAGCCATTGTAATCAAATCATATTTCTTTCTAGAACGCTGCGGAAAAAACCTATTGACATCTATGGTGCTCGACAAGATAGTGATCTTATCTGCATCTATGCCCTTTGATATCAAAAAATCCCTTGTAACTGAGCCTGTTACCGTAAAAACCCTGGATGAACTTACAACCTTCAAAAGTATCTTCTCCAGAAGTGAATCTTTATTGCCCATCCACTTTAAAAAGATATTGTCTCTATGACCCAGCCCGGCTCCCTGTATACTCAATGCCCCGCCTATGACATTAATGCAGACGGGGATATTGACTAACCTGCCTATCGCCGCTACAGTAATCCCGTGAGGCATAAAGGAATAACCCATCAATAGATCAGGCCTTTTGAATATCGCCAGATACAAGACTATAAAAAATTTGACGCTGAGACGTATGATCGAATTGTCCTTAGAAAAACGGAGCAGCCTTTCCGGCACACAGTAATATTTTACCTTTCCGAAAGCCGGGCCGGGCCTATCCGAAACGTAAAAAATCCGTTCCACCTCGGGCAAGGCAATTAACGGTTTTACCTTTGCCTCTGTCAGGTTCCTGTTTAAGGTCGTGGTAATGAGTAGTTTCATATCATACCTTTTGTAAAAACTTCTTATAACCGCCTATCATCTCCTCCAGAGTAAAAAGTTCTTTTACCCTTTCCCTCCCCTTCTCGCCTATGACTTTGCAGAGTTCTCTATCCTCAATAAGACGCATAAGGGCCTTTGCTAAGTCATTTGATGACTCACTTCTTACCAAGATACCGCTACTTCCGTCTTCTATCATCTCAGGGATGCCGCCTATTCTGGTAGCTACAACCGGCTTCCCGCAGGCCATGCATTCCAATAGAGCAAGAGGAAAATTTTCTGTCCTGGAACTCAGACATGCGATATCGAAAGAGGGGATGATCTCACTGACATTGTCTTTTTCACCTAAAAACCTGACACTAGGATCTATCCTTAATTCCTTTGCCAGATGCTCCAAGCACATCCTCTCTTTGCCTTCGCCAACTATTACAAAAAAGGTCCCTGGGTGACGTCTTAAAACCTCTGATGCCGCCTTGAGCAAGATATCCAACGCCTTTTCCTCCCTAAGGGAGGCCAAGGTGCCTATGACGACTGAACCATTTGCCTTTAAGAGTTTTTTTTCTTTCATGTCTTTTATATCTTTAAACCTATTTACATCTACCCCGTTATAGATTACCTCTATCTTTTCAAGGGGGACTCCTTTATCGGCAATAAGGTCTCTCTGGGACCTTGAGACACATACTACCTTTGTCGCAGAATTGAAGCTAATCCTGTCGATAAGTAATTTATATAGCCTTCTCTTTTTCAAATCGTGAGAATGGACACCTATAATCTTGACGGCCTTTTTTACAAACATGGCCCCGATAAAGGCAACTGCCTGAGACAGGGTCTGTCCTGTTATATACAGTATATCCGGCCTTTCTCTTTTTAATAAAATTATGAAATTGACAATGCCTGCGAAATCAAACTTATTTCTCAAAAAGCTGTCATAAACCCTGACACCTCTTTGAGACAGGCTATTCCCGAGCTTACCTTTCTCATACAGACATACCACCGTGATCTTAAAAAGGCCTTCTTCCTTATTGAGGCCAAGGGCCAAATCATGCAACATCTTCTCTGCCCCGCCTACATCCATTTTAGAGATAATAAATAGTACCTTTTTCATATTCCTTAGATATCAAATCTTCTGCTAACATGTGATACAAAAGGCCTGTATTTAGCCTCTCTGTTAGATAAAAGACTGCTATCCTCTTCAAGAACCACATCTACGCCCGACCCCATATATGTTTTGACATTGTCTACAAGTCTCTTCTCGCCTTCCTCTGAGAAATTCTCTCCCGGAACAAACTTTATCCTTATCCTGTCCATTGCCTCCTGGATTATCTGGGAGGCTACAAGGTCCTTTACGCCCCTTAGAATCATATAGCACGCATCCGCATAGATAAATCTTCCGTCCTGCGATATAAGAAAATCCGCAATCCTGCCATGTATCTTTTTGATTACCTGCGATCTCCTTCTGCACCTGCAATCCTTTTCAGAAAATTCTGCCATATCACCCGTCCGATAACGCACCAGGGGCATCGCATAATTATGCAGGTTTGTCCCTACGATCTCCATCTTCCCTGCGGTATCCTTCAACGGTAAAAATTCTGCAATACCATATTCCGGGAATACATGATAGCTGCCTTTCTCACAGGTGCCTATAGCAGTAACCCTCTCCGCATTTCCATAGAAATCATATATAGGCACGGTAAAAACCCTTCCTATCAACTCCCTGTGTTTATCCAGAAGCACCTCGGAAGACGTAAAGATTGCCTTCAACGAAGTAAGATGCAAAGATATGCCCATCTTCTTTATAAAGCTTGAAAGTATATAAAGGGAGGAAGGCTCTGCCTCTATTGCCCGGGGCTTAAACTCTTCTATGGCCTTTACATAATACCTGATGTTTTCTTCGCATAAATGATACCCGGAAAGGAATATCTTCTTTTCAAATACAGAATATCTCCAAAAGGGAGGGCTTTTTATGTCGAATGGCACTATCTCCTCTTCCCTGAGGACAGCTATCCTGTCAGAAAAGTTTACCCCGCCCCATCTTCTCTGCCTCCACCAGGAGGCGTTTTCGAAGTTTATCGAATAAAGATCACGATGCAATCTAAGGGGTTTTCCCGAGGTGCCGTTAGTAAAACTTTTTTTGAGAAGGAACTTTTTTGCATCCCTGGTTAAGAAATCCTTAGGATTTCTTCGGACATCCTCCTTTGTCAGAAAAGGTAATTTCCCCAGGTCTTCTATGGTCTCAATATCTGAAGGCAGAATGCCGAGTCTATTAAAAAGCCTGTTATAATAGGGGACATTCTCATATGCATGCTGCAGCAATAAGTTTAATCTCCTATTCTGTAACTCTCTTATGCGCGGACTATCAAGATACTCCGTAGATTCTAATTCGGAATATACCTTATTGAACGTCCTGCCCTGGCGTAAGAGATTGTAGATAGCACCCCTTCCCGTAAGAAAGAGATTCTGAATAACTGCCGGGCTTTTCTTGTAGATATTAGTTTTAAACACCATCCACCTCTATATGTCTCTTCCACCCGTAATGAGGCTTAAATATCAAGTGTCCATCCTTAAAATCACCAAGGGCCTTATTCCAGTCTTCGATATTTGATACACACACTATATCCCTTAAATCGGTACCGCAAATCCTTCGCCATATCTCGTTTGATATCCTCTTAAACTTTGGTATCTTCATAGGTTCAAAACCCATGACTCGGCTCGTTACCGCATCCACACAAAGATAATTGAAGCCGCCTATCAAGAGACCGCATGCCTTGGGCCTGGGATTCAGAGGCCCATCACCTTCGCCTGCAACAATGCCGTCTATAATCGCAAAGGATTTACGTTGCCTCTCTTTCTTTACAACGCCTCTTTTATCCGCATAGTCATTAATATGTGCAAGATCTATTATGGTCCTCCACATGATATCATTTCCATACCAGTTCCCATTCTCAATAGTTGAACGCGTTACACCCACATATTGCCTTAATCTGTCCCGCAGGGGTTTCGCTAGAACTGCAAGTGAACGCTTTATGATCATGGATATCTTATTGTCTAACTTTTTCACATCTGAGCCGTAAGTTTTGTTATGGCCGCCTGATCCGTTATCACAGAAATGCGGCAGCCAGTTCCTGTCGCCTGTAATACCTATTAAATTTTTAAGCGATAGTGTCACGCCGGCGCGTCTGTGTGTCTTCATCTTGGCGATATTAATAACCACATCCGAGCGCAAAAACGTATTGGATATCAGGTATTCATCCTTTGCTTCGTTGTGATGCAGATACATTATACCGGCGTCGGACTCAGCCCCTTTAAATGACCTATAATCGAGGGTGGATTTTTTAAATTCACTCATCTCTGCCAGATCAATAGCTGTATAACCGGCTGGATCGCCTTGAAGCTCAGTCCTCTGGATTATCCTCCCCTTCTTCTTTATAACCATCTCCTGCCTCAGGTCATATACCTCTATATTAAAACCCGTTATCTCGGCATAGAATCTCTGAATCTCATATAGGCCTGTAAGCTCCGCAATCTTTTCAAAGTCCGCATCATCCATTGGGCCATCTGCAATAATTATCCTGCCTTTTCCTTTCAAGGCAATGTAAACGTAATCTGCGACTGCCCTGATTATGGAACCGTGGGTAATAAGCCCTTTTACTCCGTGCCGTTCACTGAAATGCTTTACAAAATTGGGCTTTAAAAGTACTGTCTGTCCTGAAGATATAAACAAACCAAACGGGTCCCAACCCCTCTTCCCGAAATTGTCCGAATCCAATCCTAATAATCTAAGGAGCTGCCTGAATGAAGCGTATGCCTCGTTACCTCTATCTGTCCTCAGATCTTCGAAAGGATACTCCTCAAAGATAACAGGCGGAAAATAAGGAGGCCTTTCCGAATAACTTCTCTTAGTTTGTAGATCGGAAGAGCGTCGTGTAGGGAAAGAGTGTAGATCTCGGTGGTCGCCGTATCATTAAAAAAAAA
>CAJVXD010000080.1 GCA_913009675.1 uncultured bacterium
CCCCTCAGGTCATTCTCTCTTTGGCAATAAATAAAGATGATATTGCCGGCAAGGTTGAAGAAGAGGTAAATGCTTTGGCTGCTAAAGGATACCGCGCTCTCGGTGTCGCTAAAACTGAACAGCAGGACAAATGGCAATTTGTCGGAATAATACCTCTGTTTGACCCCGCGCGGGCGGATTCGGGTGAGACAATAAAAGCAGCTAAATCTATGGGTATAGATGTAAAGATGGTTACAGGTGACCATAGCGCCATTGCTAAGGAAGTAGCGGCAAAAGTGAATCTTGGGACCAATATTATGCCGGCCTCCGCCTTTTTGGGTAAGCCGGACAGAGAGGCATCCCGCATTGTTGAAGAAGCGGATGGGTTTGCCCAGGTTTTCCCCGAGCATAAATACCATATTGTTGAATTGCTCCAGGAGAAGGGCCATATTGTTGGCATGACGGGAGATGGTGTTAATGATGCCCCCGCCTTGAAAAAGGCAGATACGGGCATTGCTGTAGCAGGTGCTACAGATGCAGCAAAATCTGCTGCCGATATTGTCCTGACTCTACCGGGGCTCTCGGTTATTATAAATGCTGTTAAGGAAAGCAGGAAGATATTCCAACGCATGAATAGCTACGCTATCTATCGTATAGCCGAAACTATACGCGTGCTTTTCTTCATTACGCTTTCAATACTGATCTTTAACTTTTATCCCGTAACAGCCATTATGATTGTTTTGTTGGCACTGTTCAACGATGCCCCTATTATGGCCATCGCTTATGATAAGGTGCGCTATTCTAATGAGCCGGAAAAATGGAAGATGCGTATGGTCTTAAGTATGGCTACTATATTGGGGTTTATTGGTGTCATCTCTTCTTTCGGAATATTCTATATTGCTCAGGAGATTTTACATCTGCCTAGAGGAACGATGCAGTCTTTTATTTTTCTGAAATTGGCTGTGGCAGGGCATTTAACTATATTTGTGACCCGCACTCGAAAACATTTCTGGTCTATTAAACCCAGTGCCGCTTTATTCTGGTCTGCAGTGGTTACTAAAATATTGGCAACCCTACTTGTGGTATATGGTTGGTTTGTGACCCCGGTTGGTTGGAAACTTGCTTTATTCGTCTGGGCTTATGCACTGGTAGCATTTGTTATAACGGATTTCATAAAGGTCTATGCCTATGATCTAATCGACCATACCGGCATAAAATTTAAAAAATAGAATAAAACAATAGGGGGACACAATACTAATTTCTTGACAAGGATGGCTGAAAAAGCTAAAATTCATTCATGACAAGGATGGCAAGGGTTGTCGCTCTTGAATTCCCTCACCACATAGTCCAAAGAGGCAATCGCCGGCAGAAGGTATTCTTCAACGAAGGTGACTACAGCGGATATCTCAAATTACTTAGTGATTATTCACATAGATTTAATGTAGATATCCTGGCCTATTGTTTAATGCCAAACCATATACACCTCATAGCGATTCCTTATGAAAATGGCAGTTTAGCTCAGGCCATAGGGGAAACCCACCGCAATTATACACGATTCGTTAATTTTAGAGAAAATTGGCGGGGATATTTATGGCAAGGAAGATTTTCATCATATGTTCTCGATGAAAGGTACCTATTGGCGGTAACCCGCTACATACTTTTAAATCCTGTAAAAGCAAAGATAGCTAAAAAACCATGGGAGTATGAATGGTCAAGCACCAAACACCACATGGGGTTCGTTCATAATACTTTAGTAAAGGATGCTCTTTTGAGAGGACTTATAGGAAACTGGGAAGATTTTCTTACCACAGCTCCAGATAGCGATAATATTAAATTACTCCAGCTACATGAGAGAACAGGACGGCCATTAGGAGATGATGCATTTATAGAGAAGCTGGAATCTATTCTTAAGATAAATCTTAAGAAAAAGAGAGCGGGGCGTAAGGAGAAAAAGAAATAGGTATTGTGTCCCCCCGATTTCCCGTATAGTTATGAAACACATAGCTAAATTTATAATATCTATTATTGTCATTGCATTATTAACATCTTTTTTATGTACAAAGACTTATGCTGCTGAGGATTCTAATTTACGGGGATATTTCCAAAAGGCCATTTCTTTGTTTGAGAATGAAAAATATGAAGATGCCATCAGGATACTTGAAGAGATTATTAAGATAGAAA
Organism: uncultured bacterium; assembly: GCA_913009675.1. Classification (GTDB taxonomy): domain Bacteria; phylum Omnitrophota; class Gorgyraeia; order Gorgyraeales; family Gorgyraeaceae; genus CAJVXD01. Next base: position 2,161 of record CAJVXD010000080.1, read on the forward strand.
AAAGTGAAGGCCAATATTACTTTACTCCTTTTTCTGAAATATACATAGCCAAGGCTAAGTCTAAAAACATACAATTGATCTCTAAGGATATAGGGGTTGCCAAACTGAAAAATGAAAAGGTGCCCAAAAAGTTGCAAGAGGTAGAAGGAAAGGCAGGTTCTAGAAAAAAAGTTGAGCACAGGGTAAATGCGGCAGGTGAGACTTATGAAAGCATGATAAATTATCATGAGAAAACAAGGAAGAGGGACAGGATGCGAGCGGCATTAGATACCGAAGAAAATGAAAGGCATAAGATTACAGAAATCGCAGAACAAGACACTGAAGAAAAAAATGAGCACATAAAGACTTATCCGAATGCAACCCAACAGAAACCTAGAGATTTGGAAAAAGAAGAAATAGTTAGAGAGAGCAAGGTTCATGATAAATCAGGATGGACCAGGCCTAAGATAAAAGAGCCAAAGGTTTATAGAGAGAGGGAATGGACAAGATTAGGCGGTAGAGCTAAAATAAGGCAGGCAGGCAGGCCGATAAAGGCTGATATAAGAGAAGATAGATCTAATACAAAGATAGCAGACCTGCGTAACAACCCTGATTTTAAGAAGTTATTATATAAAAGGATAGATTCTGGATTAGAGAATTTAGACGAGAGTACCTTGAAGCTCTTTAATGACCAGAGATTCAGGGCTATTGTAAGACTTATACGAAAGCATAAATTGCGTAATAGGCGGAGACAATAGGGGACGACAATAGGACAATAGACAATAGGGGGACACAATACTAATTTCTTGACAAGGATGGTTAAAACAGCTAAAATCCCTCCATGGCAAGGTTTGTCGCTCTTGAATTCCCTCACCACATAATCTAAAGAGGCAATCGCCGGCAAAAGGTATACTTCAGCAAAGGCGACTACAGCGAGTATCTAAAGAAGAAAAAGAAATAGGTATTGTGCTCCCCAATTCCTAAAATTTAAAGTAATGAAATCTTTGTATAAGGAATGAGAGAATTATGGAGATAGGGATACTCAAAGAGAATAGAACAAAGAATTTTGAGCGGAGAGCGATTCTTTTGCCCGGAGAGGTCAAGAGTCTAGTAAGAGCAGGTCACCAGGTATTCATAGAGAAAGGCCTGGGGAATGGTATATACGTGAGTGATGATGAATACAGGCGAGCCGGGGCCAAGGTTGTCCTCGAGCACAAGGCCATTTTTAATAAATCCATTGTGGTCAAACTCAAACCGCCTTTGATCCGGGAATTTAAGTTACTTCACAATAATCTTTTGTTCGCTATGCTCCATGCCGAGCAAAACCCGCATTATATCAGGGCATTGAAAGAGAGAAATGCTAAGGCGATTGCCATGGAGATGATCCGTAATAGGGCCGGTGAACGTCTTATCCACTGTTCGGATATGTCAGGTGAACAAGGGATGATTATGGCTTTTCATCTTGCAGAAAAAAGCCCCTGTGATTGCCATGTCTTAGTCTTAGGCTACGGCTCTGTTGCTTCCGGCGCCTTAAAAGTAGCCTTTAGTTTAGGCGCTAAGGTTAAGATCCTGAGAAAACAAGAATATCCCTATATAAAACAATTTGTTAAAGGGAAGGATATTGTGGTTAATGGCATCCAGTGGCCTAAGGAAAAAAGGGACAAAAAAAAGTATCTCATTACCAAGGATATGCTCCTGCTTCTTAATAAAGGTGCGGTCATTTTGGATATCGCCGTAGACTACCCTAACCCTATTGAACCGTGTCATCCCTCGTCGCATAATAAGCCGGTTTATACTGTTAACGGAGTGCGATGTATCAGTATATATGGTTATCCAAAATTAGCCCCCATATCAAGTTCACAAAGATATTCAAAGCAGGTTTTACCCATTTTGTTAAAGATTGCATCAGTTCCTTTAGAGGGACTTCCTAAATCCATTCGGGACGCTATCGTTGACCCCGAAAATTATACCTTATAATATGAAGAAGGCACTTTTGATCATTGGTGAAAGAAAGGTTTCAAAGGGGCGTTCGCTTGGTCATTCCTGCAACGCGTTTATTAGACATATCAATGGGTACACAGAGAAGGGATTAGAGAGCTTTGTTGTTACTTATAAAGATGTGCTTGCCGATAAACTTCCAAGGATCAGGAACCTCCACCTTACCGTTATGTTATTCTTTCCCTTTCGATATTGGAACAAGAATATTGAAGTCTATAACAGAGATTCAAGGGTTTATGGGGACAAGAAGTTCGGCCGAAAGTTCGAACAATTCTTTCAGAGATTAGATAAGATTATAATGAAAAAATATATCGGTAAGAAGATCGAATATGTAAATCCTCCTAAAGCCTCAATCCTGGATAGAGACAAAGAGGCCTCTCAAGTATTTTTTAAAAAACACAATATTCCTACCCCGCGACGTTACGATGTAAAATCGTTAGAGGACATACAGCAGCTCACTGACCGCGGCGTGTCCCTTTATATAAAACCACGATTCGGGTCGATGGGGAAAGGCATTTCCTTCCTCAGCAATGGTTTGTTGATGACGAATTTTTTCTATCAAAAAGGCAAGATCGTAAGTCACCCTTATGATTATCATTGGCGGCTTTATGAGATCACGAAAAAGAAGGACAGAAATAAATTTCTAAAAATCCTGATCTCTCGTGGTTTTGTTTTTGAAGAAGCGATTGACCCGCCTATCCATAAAGGGAGAAAGTCTGATTTTAGAGTCTATTGTATTTATGGAGAAATCCCCTATTATTATGTACGTTCCACTCCAACGATTTCTCTTGTAACCAATTGGTCGCAGGGAGGCAAGATTGAGCATAAAAGGAAGTTTTCCCGGTACATCCCGGAATCCAAGTTAAAAAAGGTCAAATCTCTGGCTCGGAAGGTTGCCAGGGACCTCCAGTTGAATTATGCCGGAGTCGATATCATCTTTTCCAAAGACTATAAAGAAATTTACGTCTTAGAGGCCCATTCTTTTCCCGGGTATGAGAAAGGATTTGATTTAATGGCTAATCTCGCAGGCCAGATATTCAAAAAATTGAAAAAAGATGGCGACCGTTAAGGGGAAATAAAAGAAATAGGGGGACACAATACTAATTAGCGGCCTAAGGCTGAGATTGTTTTTGGGCTGAGGTGAAATAAAAATGTTATTTATTGTATTAATAAGGTTATTCTTATTTTATTTGTTATTCCGCTTTCTCTTCAAGGGGATCTCCTCGCTTATACGGTTTTCCCGCCATCAGCCGCACAATTATGACAAAGGCCATAAGGAGCCCGGCAAAAACACCCCTGACGATAAAAACATTGTAGATGTCGAATTTAAAGAGATAGACTAATCTTTTGTACCGTATTGGAACTCCCTCACCAATCTGTCCCCGAATCACTCTTCAAAGTGTCCCCTGACCTCATCAAGCAGGTCAGTTTCTGAGGAAAGACACCTTTCTTTATAGCTACTCCACTTATAATCCGCGATATTCTCTACTATCCTAGCCCTTGCTGGATTTGATTCGATATAGTTGGCACAGTGTATTAAGTACTGATCTTTAAGGATTGGCTTGGAAATAAACCTTCCCTGCCAGAGATGCCCTGAGGTTCTATAGGCCTGGTTAAAATATACTGAATAGCCTCTATTCAGCCATTGCATGAATTTAGACATATTGAGGGAAGAGAGGCTTTCGATTAAGAGATGGACATGATTTGGCATAAGGCAGTAGGCGTAAAGGAGAATCCGGTATTTGCGCTTGGCCTTTTTAAGGATCTTAAGGTATACCGCATAGTCCTTTTCGTTCCTGAAAACAGTTTGTCTTTGATTGCCCCTTGTGATAATATGATAACAAGGGTAATCTATAAAGGTCCTAGGTAGTCTAGGCATAACATCACCTCCTACTATATAGACACGCAAGAAGGCAATTTTCTTTCAATTATTTTAGTGGCGGGGACAGTTTGAAGCTCAGAGCTGGGACACTTTGATAGGGGAGAGCCAAAACGGTACAAGAGACACAAACGGTACAAGAGACACACAAAATCCCCACCCACCCAAAGCAGTTTTTGTGCTCGGGGCTCAATCTTTGCGGATTTCGCCTACCTGCGCTCAAAGCCTGTTTTCCCCCTTAAAATCCCTTAAAAAATTTTCTTCC
>CAJVXD010000081.1 GCA_913009675.1 uncultured bacterium
TTCACACATGTTGCGAGACGGTAGTGTTGTGTGATGATAATTTTATCCTCTTTTTTGAGGATTTTTTTATTTTTTTATTTTATTTTTGTTTTTTGTTTTTTTTTTTAATGATACGGCGACCACCGAGATCTACACTCTTTCCCTACACGACGCTCTTCCGATCTAAAGGGCCTATAGTGAAATAAGGATAACGATAGTATTATTAGCGCGATGGACCACGCGATTAAACTGCCCTTTCTTAAAAATACGGTCGTGAAAGGCTCATAATTTGCGACATTTGGATTATTTAGTGCTATTATAAGGATCAGCAGGAACCATAATAAGACGAACCTTGTCCTTCTCAAAAAAACCGCAAGTCGTGGTGTTATCTCAATATTACCCTTGACCATCTTTTTTAAAAATATCTGCACTCCTGCAAAGGGGCACATATACGAACAATAAAATCCTCTAAATAAAAACGACAACAGTATCCCTGAAAACATTAATACATACCAGGCTAGATTTTCCCTCCATGCCGGCAAATTCCATAAGAATATATTCCCTAGATTTGCCATGGATATGAAATTCGCTTTTATAAATCCAAAATATACCATAGAAAGCATAAGGCCTGCGTATCTAAGCCATGTGAACTTAAGATAGAATGCGAGCAAAAGAAAGGTAACGATAAAAACCGTAACATAGAAGTCAGGGCATAGAGTCAAGGTCTGTTTTCTCCTATAACCTGCAACTTGACCGCCATGGATCACACCCTGCATCTTATGTAAGCCTATAGCTACGGACCTGGCAACAGCGGCGGAGGATATGGTCGCATGTGTGATGCCCTCTATATCCTTCCCTACTGCAAACTCATCATGATAGGACTTCCCTTTAAATTGCCCCAGGAACCTTTTCCCTGTTATGGCGCCGGCATACTCCGGGGTCTCGTTTTGCCGCAATACCTCAAGATTTAAAAGGATGCCCTGTTTATCAATCCCGGCCAACACCTCGATAGGCCCCCCATATCCTTTTTCATCAGGGGCAAGGTCTCTTGTATCAAAGATATATCCAATCAATCTCCTGTTTTTGTAAACCTCGTAGTATAAAAATGGCTCCTTTTTTTTCTTAAAGGACTCACCTTCCTGCATAATAGAGCGTAGTTCAGATTCCTTTATCTTTAGGGGGGATTTCCCGCTTCTTATATGGATATTTATGGATACGGCTATCAAAAACGTAGATATAACTATTATATTCAAAAGGCCTTTTTTAGACATCCTGCTTCATCTTCCTCATGAATATAACAAGGGCTATTATAAAAATCGCAGCGCTTACAGCCTGTGCTACTTTAATACCTGTGCCCCATATATAAAGGCTGTCTCCCCGTAGACTCGAAACCCATATCCTTATACAACTATACATCATAAGGTAAACAAGAAAAAGACCGCCGTTGAATCTTATCCTGCGCCTGATAGACCATAAGATAAAAAATGCGGAGAGATCAAGTAGAAATTCGTAAATCTGAGTAGGGTAAACAGGGAGGCCTCCATAGGCAAGGTCGGGGAGGCTGCCTTTCGGAAAGCGTATACCGAAAAAGGACGTGGTCGGGACACCAAAACAGCAGCCGTTTAAAAAACAACCTATCCTTCCTATTGCCTGGCCCAGGATCATAGAAGGGGCTGTTAAATCAGCCAGGCCCCAGAAAGAGGTCCTGCGGATCCTTGAAAACAAAATAGCGCTCAATGTCCCGCCTAAAAGCGCACCATGTATGGCAAGCCCGCCTTCCCATAACTTTAATACGGAAACAGGGTCTTTTATAAATATCGATGGATTAAAAAAGGCGAGATAATAAAGACGGGCGCCTATTAAAGAACCTATAATAAGATAAAATACAAAATCATAAACTATATTTATGTCCAGACCTTTACGCCTGGCCTCAATCCTGGCAATATGTAACCCTGCAAGGAAAGCTATGGCGACCATCATGCCATAGCTATAGATCGTAAAAGGCCCTAATTTTGCTATTATAGGGTGCATTTACCGCTCCGAGTCCATGACCCGTGATTCCTAATTATTAACATACTATATGTCCAAGACCAAACCCTGAAGATATCTATCTCTTAATGTACCCTATAGGGATAACATATATGGGGATTAGTTCCTTGGGGAGACTTAATGTCTTTGTAACTATAGCCTCGGAAAATGCACCCACCGGAACAGAGCCTAAACCTTCAGCAACCGCCTCTAAATGCAGATTCTCAGCAGCATGGCCGACTTCGATATAAACATAGTCCCTGCCCCTTCCACCATAACGAGATGTAGTCCTTTTAAAATCAGCGCACATAACAATATCTATAGCGGCTTCACCTATAAAGCCCTGGTTGTAACAGGCCCGCGAGAGCCCTTTTCTTAAATCAGTATCCTTCACCCTTTCTATGCTATGTATCTTCGGCAAATAGTGAAAAAGTCCGTCCGGTCCTACAACGTAAATCTCTAAGGGATAGATAGCCCCTGCGGAAGGCGCACTGCGGAATTCCGTTTTTCTATCCGTTATACCTTGACAGGCCCAGAGAAGCTGGCCTATCTGCTCAAGGCTCAACCTCTCCCCCGATAGATTCCTCTCAGAACGTCTATTCTTAATAGCCTCTTCCAGAGAAACCTTTCCTTTTTCTTTTGGTCTGGGAAGTTTTACAATCATCCCCTCTTCCCCATAGGAAAATGTGCACAAAAACACTAAAATAAATACTACTAAACTAGTCCTAACCATTCCTGCCTAATTACCTAACTAAGTTATCCACAATTTCCAAAAATAACTTCACACTTTCGTGTGTGTCACAAAAGTGTGAAGTTATTTTATCTCTGTATCTATCTTCCCGGTCCTCTGTCTTGCCAGGTCCCAGGTGTAATCATAGAGATGAAGGCCTTTGCTGGAGGCTATGATCTCGCCATTCTCAACACCTATCTCCTCTGCCATGTATTGTTTTACGAGTTCCAGGCCTCCGAGATTAGACGGGAATCCTCCCCAGAGATCCCAGGATCTGAAATACGGGAAGAAATGTAGTTTACCATAACGGACCCTTGTGTCTATCAGCCGCAAACACGGCGGGTCATGGAGTTTTATATCCGAAGGCATGCCTATCTCCATCACTGCCTGATTGGTGCCATAGCCCTGGTCTTTATATATCTTTATCACCTCTTCCACCTGATTTACCTCAAGAGGCATTTCCCTTATCATTTCCTTCCCTTCATGCATCTGTCTTATCCTGACCTTTGCATCTACAAGCCTTTCGCCGTAGGTATAATCCTCTGTTTCGGTCTTCTGCCCTGTCAAGAGATAGGAGAGATAGCTGTGTATATAATCTATACTTGTAGGCGCGGGTATGCCGGAACCTTCGGGCATTATGGGGATCATCTGGTGAGCGGGGCTTTTAATCCTTACGGTAACAAAATCAAATTCAAGTCTTTTCTGGCCTTCATAACTCCCTCTTGTTATCTTATAAACATACCCGTGCTCAAGGATCTCTGAAAGACATCTGAACCATGCATCGTCCAGGTCAAACGCCTCAATATAGACAGGTTTTAGGCTGTCCTTAACCATCAGTCAAGCCCCCAGTGTTTCTTTAATTCCTCGTTTATCTTGTTAATCTTATCGGTGCTTACTTCTTTATGTTTTATTTTACTCCCCGGGGCCTTCTTCTTCAACATAATTATCTCTCTCAATCTTCTTATAGAAAGCACATCACTCCCATATACCCTCGCATGATTTCTTACAAAATTATCGTCGGATGCAACGCTTATCCAATCTCCCCTCGATGCATCTCTGAGGAGGTCCGCTATAACGCTGTCCGCATCTTTATCGTATGTCGCGAATAATACCTCTATTGCCCCGTAAGAATATCTTCTGACGCCTAAGACCTTTTCTCTACTATCGAATACAATGGATATTTTATCAAACATACGTTTCCGAGACATAAAATCCAATAGGATATTAATAAAATACATGCGGCTTACTTCAAGGCTTATGTCCCTTTTCGCCTCGAGTTCCTTAATTTTGTTTATGGCATTATATCCGTCTATGATTAAACGCGTTGGCATATTCGTCTTCGTTCAGCCACAGCAGCTCAGACTAGGCACATTGACACACAATACCTGCTCTCTTCAGTAAGGCCGCAGTTACCCCATCTCCATCAACCAAATCTCCCTCAAAACTCCCATCATAGATCTTTCCAATCCCACATGAAGGACTTTTAGACTTCAGGATGGTCTTTTTTACATGATACTCTCTTGCTATCTCGAGCGCGGCATAAGCACCTTTTAAGAATTCTCCTGTTACATCCTTTCCATTTTCATCATACACATTGGCCCTGCCATTTAAGACATCGTCTCCACTCCCATCTTTGATCTCTGTCCTCATCCTCGGAATAGTCCTGCCTCCAAGCACCTCAGGACAGATAGCAACAGCAAGCTTTTTATCCACAAGCTCCCTTATCTCTAATGCGGCCCTATTTTTTCCATCCCACGCACAATCTATACCGGCAAGGCAGGCGCTTACCAGGATCATTTTTCAATCTCCTTAACAACATTCTCAAAAGCCTGCCCGCCATCAAAGACTATACCTTTTATCCCCAATCTTCCAGCTGCCTCAATTAAGTCCTGCCTATCGTCTATATAAAGGGCCCTTGAAGGGATTGTCTTTGCAAATCCTAATGCCATGTTATAAATCTCGGGTGCCGGTTTCCTATAGCCTACTTTATATGAAAGCACAAGCTGATCAAACACACCAAAGATATCCATCTTTTTTTCAAGAAACTCAAAATGACTCTCATTTAGATTGGACACCATTATAAGCTTATACCTCGGTCTGACCCTTTTTAAAAGTCCCTGCATCTTAATGTTTAGAGGGGTCTCAAAAAATATATCATCCCATATCGGTAGAAATATACTATAGTCTATATCCAACACCAGGGCCTCTTTTACCCTGTAAAAAAATTCATCCGACGAGATCCGCCCTTCTTCATAAAGCCCGGTAAGACCCGAATCAAAAAAGAGCTCATATATCTCCTTTTCTCCCTTAGGCGTACGGTTCAGGATCTTTCTTACAGCTATCCTGTGGTCAAAATTTACAAGGACATTGCCAAGATCACAGATTATTGCATCATATCTATCATTCTTCATGGCTTTGACCTTTTAGTATAGTTAGTCTACGCCTAAGAATCAAGGAATAAAAACAGGACGATGGGCCGGGAAAAACACCCCGGCCCATCAAGTTATCTCCAGGTGAACCATAAGAATATGTAGGCCGAAGCAACTGCTGCAAGAGTGAAGGGGAGACCTATCTTGAGAAAATCCATAAAGCCTGGCCTATAGCCGTGATCCCTGAGCATGCCCATTGATACTATATTGGCTGAGGCACCTATGGGCGTAATGTTGCCGCCTAAGGTAGCGCCTATTAAAAGACCAAATAATAATAATTCAGGCCTTGCGCCCATGCCGGATGCAAGGATCTTTACGACCGGTATCATTGCTATAATATACGGGACGTTGTCAATAAATGCCGAGAATAGCACTGAACCCCACACAATCAGTGTAAATGTTAAAAATATATTACCACCCGTAACATTTGATATAAAATGCGCTATATCATCTATTATCCCTACATGTGAGAGTGCCCCTATCAAGATAAATACGCCTATTAAAAAGAAGAATGTGTGCCAGTCGATATTTTTTGTAAAAGAAAATCTCTCTTTAGCAAAGATTGTATGCCACAGAAGGCCTATGATTCCGAAGGATAGACAAATGAGCGCAAGGCTATAATAAGGTTTAGCGGTAATAAAACTTGATGCGCCAAGACTTAATATCATAAGGGACATTAAAATACTCGGGGTCCATGTCTTTACCTCTATCTCTTCTATCTTCTGAACACCCTGTTTGAACTTCCTAAACAGTAAATACAAAACTATAAACGATGCAACCGCACCTATTTCAACTGCAAATGCTATGCCGGGACGGCCCTGCATCCAGAAAAAATCCATGAAGTTCATTCTGTGCTCGGCAGCCAATATCATGCTGGGCGGGTCTCCTATCAGTGTCGCTGAACCCTGGAGATTTGAACTTACGGCTATACCTATTAAAAACGGGACGGGATTGACCTTTAATTTTTTTGCGAGAGATCGGAAGAGCACACGTCTGAACTCCAGTCACACTGATATATCTCGTATGCCGTCTTCTGCTTGAAAAAAAAAATAATTTTATTTTTTCTCTCTTTTTTTTTTTTCTCTCTCTTCTTTCTTCTT
>CAJVXD010000082.1 GCA_913009675.1 uncultured bacterium
TTCGGGGATACGAGTCAATAGGTCTCATTCTGCCGAAAATATAGAGGGGGCGGACTATATCGTCTATTCTTCCTGCATAAGGGAGAACAATGTCGAACTTAGGGAAGCAAGGCGCAGGGGCACCCCTATATTACGACGCATAGAGGCGCTGAATATGCTTATACGTGATAAGGAACTTGTAGCTGTTTCAGGTACGCATGGAAAGACGACAACATCCGCTTTGGCGGCCTATCTATTAATAAAGGCGGGGCTGGACCCGACGGTGTTTATAGGTGCTGATGTAGATTTTCTTGAGGGCAATGCACGCTGTGGTAAAGGAGATTTAGTGCTGACAGAGGCAGATGAGTCCGACGGGTCTTTTCTTTTACTTAATCCATTATATACTATAAGCACCAATATAGACAGGGAGCATATGGATTATTATTCAAACATGGGTAATCTGATAGCCTCTTACAGGAGATTTATAGAAAATACAAAGGGGGAAGGCTGTGCCTTTATATGCCTCGATGATAACAATCTCAAGGCTATTATAAATAAGAGCACCAGGGCTATTAAGACATACGGCATTTCCGAAGATGCGGATATAAAGGCCGCCGACATAGAACTCTTTGGACTAAACGGTTCCAGATTTAACTTAGTATTTAATGGTAAACTGCTGGGTGGTATAAAACTTTCTATCATAGGCATGCACAATGTTTTGAACAGCCTGGCTGCAATAGGCCTTGCAATGCATCTGGGCGTGGATTTTTCTATAATACAGCATATCATAGGTAACTTTAAAGGCGCTGATAGGAGGTTTAAGATTAACAGCTTGGATTCGGACGTCCTCCTTATAGATGACTATGCACACCACCCTACCGAGATAAAGGCCACGCTTAAGGCACTGGAGGGCTCAGGGAAGAGGATAATCGTTGTTTTTCAACCACATAGATATTCGAGGACAAGATATCTCAGGGAAGAGTTTGGTAGTTGTTTTGAGCTCGCAGATCACCTTGTGATTACGGATATATATTCAGCGTATGAAGAACCCATAGATAGTGTAAGTGCCGGAGATATATGTGAAAGCGCAAGGAGGTATGGCCATAAGGACGTTCACTTTGTGCCTAAAGGCGATATAATAGCTCACCTTAAGGATGTCGTAAGGCCAGGGGATGCTGTATTTATTCTCGGTGCAGGTGATATTGACGAGATACCTGAAAAGGTTGTAAAGGCCCTAAGCTTTTATAGTACCTGACTTGTTGCATAGATTTTCAAAGTTCTTGACTCGCCCTTGACATCAAAGATGTCAAGGGCTCGCTCGAACAATATTAATATTCTTCGAGCGCAGTCGAGAAGAATTAATTTATTATATGGAATTCCAATGACAAAAGGCGATAAGTCCCCGAGCCGAAGACGAAGGCCTGATTTAGCCAAAGAGTAAGAGGCACCAGAGATGAAGATTAGATACGGAGAACCATTATCAAACAAGGCGGGTTTAAAAATAGGAGGCCCTGCTTTTTGCTGGATAGAGCCGGGGGACGTTGAAGAGATCCTGGAGGCAATTTCAATCGCAGAGGCTAATAAAAAAACCCTGATCGTGGTTGGCAAGGCCAGCAATATACTTTTTAAGGACCAGGGTTTTGACGGTGTGATTATAAATCTCGGAGATGGGTTTGGTTTTATAGAAAAAGAGGGTATGGGGGTCCTCAGGGTAGGTGCAGCTGTCTCCCTTGCCTGTCTTATAGAGTGGTGCGCTGAGTCAGGATTTAGCGGCTGTGAATTTCTGTCTGGCATACCAGCTTCCTTCGGGGGCGCCATTTTTATGAATGCAGGGGTGCGGCAGGCGAAGGATCCTGGAGAGCATAATGAGATGAAGGATATAATAGTTGATGTGGATGTTCTGGATTTTGCGGATAGAAAAACTAAACGGCTGAAACGGGACGAGATAGGCTTTTCTTACCGTTTCTCAGGGTTAGGAAGAAAATGTATCCTGGCCGCCAGGATTAAATTGGAAAATGATAAGAAATCTGCTATTATTAATAGGATGGATTCTTTCATAAAGGGACGGAGGTGGATTCAAGGGTTGGGTTTTCCCTCCGCGGGGAGCATCTTTAAGAATCCAGAGGGTAAAGACCCTGCCGGGAGATTGATAGAGGCATGCGGCCTTAAGGGTAAAAGGATTGGGGGTGCCGAGATCTCCACGGTCCATGCCAATGTCATAGTAAATACCGGTGGCGCAACGTCAAGAGATGTATTGGGCCTTATAGAGTTTGTGAGGAGCAGGGTGAGGAACAGGTTTGGTATAGAGTTAGAACTAGAGCTGGAGATAATGTAAAGGATCCTGCAAGGGGGCAGGATATCTGTGTGCCGAGATTCGGTCTCGGACAAAAGGGGGTTATGAGAAAGCGAGTTGGGGTGTTGATGGGCGGGCCTTCCTGCGAGAGAGATATATCTCTGAAGTCAGGCTGTGCAGTATTACAGGCATTGCTCAATAGAGGGCTAGAGGCAGTAGCTGTAGAGCTTCCAACAGCACCTTTAATGAATGGCTATAAGGAGATGGTTATAGATAGATTGCATTCCTCGGATCTGGATGCCGTATTCATTACCCTCCATGGTGAATTTGGAGAGGATGGCGGTATACAGGAAATCCTGGAAGGCATGGGCATGCCATACACAGGTAGTAGAGTATATGCCTCAAGGTTGAGTATGGATAAGATTGGTTCAAGAGAGATTTTTAGGTCGAAAGATATAGCTACACCGCGGCATAGGACAGTTGTCCGGGGCGGCATCTTAGCCCCTGCTCAAGGATATTTTGAAGAACTGGGCAGCCCCCTTGTTATAAAGCCTTCGGATAGAGGTTCCAGCATAGGCCTATCGATAATTGATTCAGAAAGGAATTTTTACACAGCTGTCCATCTGGCCTTTAAATACAGCGATAGGGTAATGATAGAGGAATATATCAAGGGCTGTGAGATTACCGTAGGTATACTTGGAGATAAGGCATTGCCTATTGTTGAGATTGTGCCGAAAAAGGGATTTTTTGATTTTAAAGCAAAATACGAGAAAGGCCTTACTGAATATATAATACCAGCCGGGATAGACAGGGAGATACATAAATTATGCCATGATGTTGCCCTTTTATCGCACAAGGCCCTAGGCGTCCGTTTTTTCTCCCGCGTCGATATGATACTGAGTGAAAAAGACGTCCCTGTAGTACTCGAGCTCAATACAATACCAGGGCTTACTGAGACCAGCCTGCTTCCGAAGGCAGCCCTGGCGGCGGGGATTGGTTTTGAAGACCTTGTCTTAAAGATTTTAGGATCAGTAAATCACAAAGGCGGTGCTTAATTTAATCTAGAAGTAACACGAGGCAGCAGTATGGAGCGGTTCGTCAGAAGAAATAAAAAAAGGCCTTAATATGGTGAAATCAAAAAATCAAAAGGTGAATTTTAAAAGAAGAAAGATAGGTGCCGCTAAAAGAAACCCCGGTGGATATAGGGTCGTTATAAAATTTTTAATATCTGTAATAATACTTGGCTCGATCGGATTTGGCCTGGTGAAACTGAAGTCCATGTTCATAGATTCGGATTATTTTCTCGTCAAGGGGATGGATGTGAAGCTCTATAACAAAAAAGGTGCCATGCGCACGCTTTCTCTTGCCCAGATTGGAGACAAACAGATCCTGGGGAGCAATGTTTTCTTTGTCGACCTGAATGAGCTCAAACAGAAGGCCGCCCTCGCACACCCCGAGTTTAAGAATATTGTTATAAGACGCCTCTTGCCTAACAAACTCCTCCTTCAGGCAGACCTGCGCGAACCGATTGCCCAGATACGCTCAGATAGATATTATCTTGTCGATAAGGAAGGTGTCCTTCTCCCTGATGTGAAAAATTTTCCGGATTCAGATCTGCCTATTATCAACGGCATTGGTATCAATCTTGCCAAGGCCCATCCTTTTAGATCCAGCAGTTTTGAAAAAGGTAGACTGGACAAGGCCCTGACCCTTATCAATGAGATAGATTCTATCAAAGGCCTGTCAGGGTATAGATTGAATGTGCTTGATATAAGCGATCCGGGAAATTTTTCATTTTATTTTAAAGACCGTAATGTTGAGATAAAGATAGGAAACTCTCATTTTCATAGCAGACTTCAGGTTCTGGCGGTCTTGCTTGCTCAACTCAGTTCAGATACAGGTAAATTTAAGTATATTGATTTGCGTTTTGAGAACCCAATTGTAGGCCCGAGGTAGGTGAGGGGATGCATCCCGATGTTATTTGCGGCCTGGATATAGGCGCTTCTTCGATCAGGGCGGTGATTGTGCAATCGTTGGAGCCGCATCTAAAAAATCCTAAAGGCTTCTCTCTGGAAGGCCAGGAGGGGATCCTGGGATTTGCGATGTCTCCGACAAAGGGTTTTTCAAAAGGTGCCGTTACAAACCTCAGTTTACTCTCAGACGTTATAGAGGATATTGTCTCAAAGGCGGAGGTCATGGCAGACCGCAGGGTAAGAAGACTTATTACCAATATCTCCGGTGTGCATATAAGGACGTTCAGGAGCCGCGGTTCCGTGCATATTTCGGACAGGCCCAGCGAGATAACCAAGGAGGACATAGATAGATGCATAGAATCAGCTAAGCTCATAGCCATGTCTTTAGACAGGGAGGTTATCCATCTTGTAGAGGAGCAGTTTTATATAGATGACAAGATGAGGATAGACGATCCTCTGGGGCTTTTTGGTTCCAAGCTGGATCTCGATTTAAATATCATCACATTGCTTGTCAGCACACTCCAGAATATTACAAAGGCTGTTAATCTGGCAGGATACGAAGTGGAGGATGTTGTT
Organism: uncultured bacterium; assembly: GCA_913009675.1. GTDB lineage: Bacteria > Omnitrophota > Gorgyraeia > Gorgyraeales > Gorgyraeaceae > CAJVXD01. Next base: position 4,822 of record CAJVXD010000082.1, read on the forward strand.
ATATCAGGCATGGGAACAGCCCTTTCTGTATTTAATGACGGAGAATTAGAGGGAGGGGCAGTTGTCATAGATGTGGGCAGGGATCTTACAGAGGCGGCATAGGTTATGCATGGTAAATTAAGGGATGGTATTTATTTCCCTTTTGGGGGCGAGGACCTTACGATTGTAATGCAGTATAGGTGGAGGATAATGTTGGAAGCAGCAGAGGAATTGAGGATAAAGTATGGTATAGTGATTAAGGAGAGCCAAAGGCTTTACGGCGATAGCCGGATAGTGGTCCCCAGATTGAGGAACAATCCTGAGCCGGAGAATAGATCTGTTCAATCTGATGGCGGCCGGCTCAGCGTTATTTCAAAGCGTGATATCTCCAATTTCTTATTCCCGAAGGTAGAAGAGATCATGGGTGAGGTTTATAAAAAGATAGAGCCGTTTCTCAAAGAAGGAAAAAAGCTGCCTCATATCTCAGTAGTGGGAGGCCTTTCCAGGATGGATGGTTTTGTGGAGACCGTGGAAGAGGTATTCGGGGTGCCGGTGCATATGGGAAGGATTTGCAATACCAAGGATTTTTGCGATATAAATTTTGCCTGTTCTCTGGGGCTTGCCAGGTACGGGATCCGGAACAGGGCAAAGAGGAAGTCCAGCCATCTCTTGCGTACAGATAGTTTTATAGGTAAGACTCTAACAAAGATTCAGAAGCTGTTTTCAGGGTATTTTTAAAGAGCACGCAACTTATGGAACGGAACGGAGGTGAGTTCTTGTATAAGAAAATCACCTTTGGCTATAACCTTTGAGGTGTCTTATGATAGGTATAATCGGTATCGGCAATATGGGAGGAGCACTGGCGTTACGCATAAAACAGCGGATCTTGATAAGCGACATAAATTCAGGCAGATTGCATTCTATAAAAAGAAGGCATATCCGGATTACAAGGGACAATACCGAACTGGCCAAGCGTTCAAGGGTTATAATCCTTGCTGTAAAACCTCAACATATATCAGAGGTCTTGAAGGGGATAAGGCCCTTTGTTAACGATAGGCTTATCATATCTATAGTTGCAGGCGTAAAGACAACCTTTATAGAGAGACTATTAGGCAGGCCCAGGGTCGTCAGGGCGATGCCTAACATGCCTGCTATGGTAGGAAAGGGGATCTCCGCAATAGCTGCCGGTAGATTTGCAAGGAAGACAGATCTAAACACGGCGCGTAAGGTCCTCTTAAATATAGGTGAGGTTGTAAGCGTTAAGGAAGGTCTTATGGATGCAATTACAGCTCTGAGTGGCAGCGGTCCTGCCTATTATTTTCTATTTACGGATTTCTTGACAAAGGCAGGGCTTTCCTGCGGGTTAAGAAAGGGACTTGCTGTTAAGATCGGAAGAGCG
>CAJVXD010000083.1 GCA_913009675.1 uncultured bacterium
TGGACCTATCCAATATTTGGAATAAGATCGTTGAATACATAAAAGAGGAGATAGGGGAGCGGGCGGTCGAAAACTGGTTTGGCCAGACAAGACTCTCCTCGATCACAGAGGATTCTATGGTGATAGAGGTCCCGTCCAACTTTTTTAAAGACTGGATATATGACCACTACCGCGATATATTGAACATATCCATACTGAAGACTATTGGGAAGGTCTTACCTATAAAGTTCGAGATAGGGTCTCTCAAGATAACAACCTCGGACACCAAGACAAACACGCATGTGCCCGGAAAGCTGGCACAGAAAAAACCTTTTTATCTAAATCCGGGTTATACATTCGAGGGTTTTGTGGTCGGGTCGTCCAACCGTTTTGCCCACGCCGCCACCATGGCAATATCTGAATCCCCTGCAAAGGCATACAATCCGCTATTTATCTATGGGGGGGTCGGCCTGGGGAAAACACACCTGATGCAGGCCGCCTGTCATTATATATCAGAGATGCACAAAGACCTTAAACCATTTTACACCTCCAGCGAAAGATTCACCAATGAGCTAATAACCGCTATCCAAAACAGAACCACCCCGCGCTTCAGGGAAAAATATAGAAATGTCGATGTGCTCCTGATAGACGATATACATTTCATAGGCGGCAAGGAAGCCACTCAAGAGGAATTTTTTCATACATTCAATACGTTGTACGACGCACATAAACAGATAGTCCTCACAAGCGACCGTCCGCCAAAGACCATCCCCGGACTCGAAGAAAGGCTGATCTCTAGATTTGAATGGGGGCTTGTTACGGATGTCCAGATCCCTGATTTTGAAACACGCATTGCGATATTAAAAAAGAAGGTTGAAAGGAACGGCGCAACGCTGCCTGACAATGTCATGTATTTTATAGCTGAAGAGATTAAAACCAATATCAGGGAACTCGAGGGGGCCCTTATTAAGGTGATAGCCTATTCTGTCATGGAAAACAAAAAGATAACCATAGAACTCGCAAAAGATGTCCTAAAAGACGCCCTGTTGGAGCGCGATAAAAAGATAACTATAGAGCTTATACAAAAAAAGGTGGCCGGTTATTTTGACATAAAGACCTCGGAGATGAAGGCAAAGAAAAGAAACAAACAGATTGTTTACCCCAGACAGGTGGCTATGTATCTGGCAAGAGAACTGACAAACGCAACGCTTCCTGATATAGGCGAGCATTTCGGCGGGAGAGATCACTCTACGGTTATACACGCCTGTGATAAGATACAAAAGGAGATAGACAAGAACCAAAATGTGAAAAACCTGATGAATCGCCTGGTCTTGGAGATAAATAGTTAGTTGTGTGGACAGGGATTGTTTTTATTGTGGATTATTTTTGTTTTATAACTATAATTAAATAGCGGGGTTTTGGAGTTTTCAACATATCAACAGCGCATACTACTAATACTACGAATCTTTAAAAATTTATATTAAATAGTAAAAAGACGGGGGTGTTGATGAAGATTAAGATTTTAAAAACCGAATTGGTAAAGAATATTCAAAATATCCAAAACGTAATATCATCCAGGAGCAATCTACCTATACTCTCAAACGTGCTCATTGAGGCTGAAAAGAATAATATTAAGCTGACAAGTACAGACCTGGATATAGGTATAATATCCAGGTTCGCATCAGAGGTAGATGAGGTGGGGGCTATTACTATCCCGGCAAAAAGATTCAGCGATATAGTAAAGGAGCTGCCCGACGAAGATATTTTAATAAACACCCTGAAGAATAATTCTATGACAATAAAATGCGGAAAATGTTTTTTTAAGATCCTTGGTTTGCCGAAAGAAGACTTCCCGAAACTGCCGGAGTTTAAAGATGAACCGCATATAATGATCGAACAAGGTGTTTTTAAAAAGATGCTTGCTATGACCCATTTTTCCATATCTCATGATGAAACAAGGTATGTCTTAAACGGCGCATTGTTTTTATTTAAAAAAAATCACTTGATAATAGTAGCCACAGAGGGGAAGAGGTTGAGTTTTATTAAAAGAGATATAGGTAAAAACGTTCAGAATAGGTCTATTATTGTACCCTTAAAGGCTATCTATGAACTAAACAGGGTATTAAAAGATGAAGGGATGGTTAAGATGACGTTTAGTGAGAACCAGGTGATGTTTGAACTAAACAACATCATTATCATCTCAAGGCTTATAGAAGGGGAGTTTCCCAACTATGAGCAGGTGATACCCGCGCAGGCAAAAGAAAAACTGCTTATACAAAGAGAACAGATTATGCTTGGCCTAAAAAGGGCGGCACTTCTAACAACACCCGATTCTCAGTCTGTCAGGATGGATATCTTAAAAAATAAACTCATAATCTCAAAATCTAACCCCAATATAGGGGAGGCAAGAGAAGAGATAGAGATCGATTATAAAGGGCCGGAGGTCACGGTTGGTTTTAACCCTGCCTATTTAATAGATGTCCTTAAGGTCGTGCCCACTGAAGAGCTGGCTATAGAGATTATAGGGTCCGACAAACCAGCAGTATTAAGGATAGAGGATTGGTATCTATATCTAGTGCTTCCTATGCAACTCGCATAATAGAATGCGAGGCAAAAAGAACAGCGTCGTGAGAAGATCAAAAAAACCAGAGGGGATACAAAAGATACTCCATAATTTAATAGGCAGCATAGAAAAAAAAGACTCCAAAAAAAAAGAAAAGATTTTAAAGGTGTGGCAGAAGACAGCAGGAGAAAAGGCATACAGCCATACAAGGCCTGTAAGTATAAGGCGAAAGACGCTTATAATAGAAATAGATAGTTCTACATGGCTGTATGCACTTAATTTAAAGAAGAGGGATTTATTAAAAGAGATAAAGAAGGAATTACAGGAATATAAAATAGAAGATATTAGGTTTAGGGTTGGGGATATAAAATAATGACAAAGCGCAAAGCGCAAAGCGCAAAACAGACACAAGAGCGGAAGCAAAATACGACGCCAGGACTATCCAGGTGCTGGAGGGTGCGGATGCAGTAAGAAAACGCCCAGCCATGTATATAGGCGATATCTCCGCAAGGGGGCTTCATCACCTCGTCTATGAGGTAGTGGATAATTCTGTTGATGAGGCGATGGCAGGGTATTGCAAGAACATAACGGTAACCGTGCATATAGATAATAGCGTCACGGTGACCGACGATGGCCGTGGTATCCCAGTGGGCATACACAAGACTCAGAAAAAGCCGGCCGTCGAGGTGGTCATGACAACGCTCCACGCAGGGGGAAAGTTTGACCACCGCTCCTATAAGGTATCCGGGGGCTTGCATGGCGTAGGCGTGAGCGTTGTAAATGCGTTAAGCGAATGGCTGGAGGTGGAGATCAAAAGAGACGGTAAGATCTATCACCAGAAGTATGAACAAGGAAAGACCGCTTCCAGGCTGACAGTGATAGGCAAGACAAAGGGTCAGGGGACATCCATAACGTTTAAGGCCGATAAAGAGATATTTAAATACGAGCCGGAATTTTCCTACGAAACACTTTCTAATAGATTGAGGGAGCTCGCCTTTTTAAATAAAGGGCTGCGGATAAGATTAAAGGATGAAGGAAGGGATAAGGAGGCTGAATTTCAATATACGGGCGGCATTGAGTCCTTTGTAGAACACCTTAACAGAAACAAAAACCCATTACACAAGAAGGTAATCTGTTTCTTGGGGGAAAAAGAAGGGGTTTCGTGCGAAATAGCCCTCCAGTATAATGACGGGTATTCCGAGAACATATTTAGTTTTGTGAATAATATCAACACCATAGAGGGCGGCACGCATCTGAGCGGCTTTAAGTCTGCGCTGACAAGGACGGTCAATCAATATTGCAAGAATAAGAACATGCTGAAGAATTCGGATGTTTCCATAGCAGGGGAAGACATAAGAGAGGGTCTGACGTGCGTGTTGAGTGTAAGGGTACCGAATCCCCAATTTGAGGGCCAGACAAAGACCAAGCTAGGTAATAGCGAGGTAGAGGGTATCGTAGCCTCGGTAGTAAACGAAAATCTCAGCCTGTTTTTTGAAGAGCACCCTTCGGTTGCCAATAAGGCGATTGAAAAGGCGATAATGGCCGCTCGTGCACGGGAGGCCGCCAGAAAGGCAAGGGAGCTTACCCGGAGAAAAGGCGCGCTGGATTCTACCTCTTTACCGGGCAAACTTGCCGACTGTTCTGAAAAGGATGCGAGCCTATGTGAGCTTTATATTGTAGAAGGAGATTCGGCAGGCGGTTCGTCCAGACAGGGGAGGGATAGGCGTTTTCAGGCAATACTTCCGATAAAGGGGAAGATCCTTAATGTTGAAAAGGCAAGGTTAGATAAGGCGCTCAACAACGAAGAGATACGCACCATCATAAGCGCACTCGGGACGGGGATAGGCGAAGAATTTAATATAGAGAAACTGAGATACCACAAGATTATCTTTATGGCCGATGCAGATTCCGATGGTTCACATATCCGCACGCTTCTTTTGACGCTCTTTTTCAGGCAGATGCCGCAGCTTATAGAGAGGGGCCATATCTACGTAGCCCAGCCGCCTCTTTATAAGATAAAAAGAGGGAAAAGGGAGGAATATATAGAGACAGAAAAGCAGATGAATAATCTCCTGTTTGATCTCGGGGTAGAGGGTTTAACGCTTGTGCGCAGAAGAGATAAAAAGAATTTTAACGACAAACGACTCAAGGACTTATTACACCTAGTCTTAGAATTTGACAGGTACGCCTTTGCTATAGAGCGTCGTGGAGTGAAGTTGACAGAATATATAGATTTTAGACATAAGAAGACCAAAAAACTACCTATTTTTATGGTCAAAGTGGAGGAAAATATCCAATTTTTGTATGATGACAACGAACTGGCAAAGGCCATAAAGAAGCTCGAAAAGGAGCTTGGCAAGACAGTAGAAACAGATGTTAGAAACGACTATGTAGTAGAGTTCTATGAAGCAAGGGACATGGAAAAGATAATCGAGAAGATAGAAAAGATGGGTTTTGATATCAAACGGGTCTTTGAAGCAGATGCTGAGGCCAGGAAGAAACCGTTTAAGATGTTCTCGGGAGGTGAGGCGAGAGAGCTGGATACGTTGAAAGAGGGTCTCGATTATGTAAGGAAGCTTGCAAAAAAGGGTCTGCATATACAGAGATATAAAGGGCTGGGGGAGATGAATCCGGTACAGCTATGGGATACAACCATGAATCCTGACACACGTACATTGCTGAAGGTGGAGATGGAGGATGCGGTTGAAGCCGATGAGATCTTTACTATACTTATGGGCGATCAGGTGGAACCCCGGAGGGATTTTATAGAAAGGCACGCGCTGGAGGTCAGGAATTTGGATGTTTAGTGAAGCGTGGGGGCACATTCGCGCCTTCAGGGCAGCGAAACAGAGGAGATTAAGTTACGAAAAATCATAGATTTCCCGTAACTTAAGTGCTTATTTGATGTACGCACAGAACGAAAAATTAGTGCCGGTATACATAGAAGACGAGATGAAGAACTCCTACATCACTTATGCTATGAGCGTGATTGTGGGAAGGGCCCTTCCTGATATCAGGGATGGCCTGAAGCCGGTCCACAGGCGCATCCTCTATGCAATGATGGATCTTGGCCTGGAGCACAATAAGCCCTATAAAAAATGTGCGAGGATCGTTGGCGAATGCTTAGGCAAATACCATCCTCATGGCGATATGGCTGTGTACGATGCACTGGTTAGAATGGTGCAGGATTTTTCACTGAGGTATCCTCTTGTTGACGGTCAGGGCAATTTTGGCAGCGTCGACGGAGATGCCGCTGCCGCCCAGCGTTATACAGAGGCGCGTTTAGAGGCCATCGCAGATGAACTGCTCGAGGACATTGACAGAGACACGGTTGATTTTGTCCCGAACTTTGATGAGTCGCTCGAAGAGCCGAGTGTCTTGCCGGCCCGCTTGCCAAACCTTCTTGTAAACGGCTCGAGCGGCATTGCAGTTGGCATGGCGACAAATATCCCTCCGCACAATCTCGTAGAGATAGTGGACGCCATAGTAAAACTCATCTCAGACTCGGATATCCCGCTAAAGGAGTTGATGAAGGTTGTAAAAGGCCCTGATTTTCCGACGGGCGGCATTATCTGCGGGAGGGAAGGCATAAAAGA
>CAJVXD010000084.1 GCA_913009675.1 uncultured bacterium
CCCACCGAGATCTACACTCTTTCCCTACACGACGCTCTTCCGATCTTCCTGAATAGGGGCTTTTGAACCTTGAGCTTCTTCAACTAACTTTATAATTTGCGCTAAAGCTGTATCTTTACCAACCTTTGTAGCTCTAAACTTAAAGCTTCCTGTCCTATTTATGGTCGCGCCTATAACTTGACTTCCTTCTGATTTCTCAGTAGGAATACTTTCACCTGTAATCATAGATTCGTCAACGCTGGAATGCCCTTCTGTTACTGTTCCATCAACCGGAATCTTTTGGCCTGGTTTAACAATAACAATATCACCAAAGACAACTTGTTCAATTGGTATCTCTTTTTCCTGGCCATCCCTCAAAACCAAAGCTGTCTTAGCTGCAAGACCCATGAGCTTCTTTATAGCTTCCGAAGTCTTTCCTTTAGCAATAGCCTCCATGAACTTACCTAATAATATAAAAGCAACAAGAAACCCCGCTATTTCATAATAAAGATTTCTCATTGTAAAAACTGTACTGCCTAACCACATAGCTATTGAAGCATAAAGGCTGTACAAATAGGCAGCACCTACACCTAGAGCTACCAAAGTATCCATATTAGCAGTCTTGGTTTTAACTACTGCGCTAATCCCCCTAGTAAAAAACTGATAACCGGCCAACATTATAGGAGTAGTAAGTATAAATTGAATAATGGCCATATATTTAATCATCCAACCTGCCAGAGGAAGTTTAAAACCGGTAGCCATGGCAAAATACATAAGAGGAGTTGCTAAGATGATAGAAATAGTGAATTTGAGCTTGAGGCTTCTTATTTCTTTTTCTCTTACCTTTTTCTCAACATCAGCAGTGTCTTCTTCTTGCTCAATTGGTGTATAGCCAGCTGCTTTTATTGTTTGTTTAATTTTATCGGCAGAGAGAATTGAATTGTCAAATTGGATCTTTGCACGTTGATTAACAAATAATTCTTTCCCCACTATACCTTTAAGACTATTCAATACCCCATTTACAGTGCTGAGACAATGAGGATTATCCATACCGATAACTTTAAGATTTATTATAGTTACCCCTTTCGTTGTAGAAGCCTCTTTCGGTTTAATCGTCTTGTAGCCTGTTTTTTCAATAGCCTCATGCAAATCTTTAAGAGCTACTTTTGTTGGATCATAATCTATATGAGCCTTTTCGCTTGCAAAATTCACTCTTGCAGCTGAAACACCAGGCATCTTTTTCAAAGCGTTCTCGATAGTGATAACACAGCTTGCACAATGCATACCGGTAATATTGATAGTAGCCTTATTGCCTAAAGGCTCTTTATTTATAACTTTACTTTCGTCCGGTTTTTTCCCCAGGAATTTATCCTCGCAGTTCTTACTGCAAAAGAAATAAGTTTTGCCGTCTTTTTCCAATTTTATGGCTTTATCTAAAGCTATTTCCATTCCACAAACAGGGTCTTTTGGCATAAAGCACATCCTTTTTTTAGCACCAGGTTCTTATCATACTTCAAGAGCTTATCGCCTGCTAAAATAACAACCCCTCCATCTCCTGAAGCCACAATAGCTTTACCCTTCATCATCTTCATCATCATACCATTCATAGAGCAACATATCCATCATTTTCCCCGCATCATCCCATGACCCATCATACTCTCTTCAGACTCATGGCAAACACCGCCGAGGAAACAGCGCTTATCAACAAACCAGATGCAACAAAACTAAATATTTTCCGCATCTCTTTTCTCCTTTCTGTTTAAAAGATACCTCTTTACACTTAAAACCGCCTTCGCCCCCTCCCCCGAAGCAATAACTATCCTCTTGCCGAAGGCATTCGTCGCATCACCACAGGCAAATATCCCTTTTGTGCTTGTTGAACAATTAGGAGCTATTATTATTTCTCCTCTATCGTTTAACCTGACAATGGCCTGGCAAAATTCAGTATTGGGCAAAAAACCAACCTGGATGAATACCCCACGACAGCGAATTTGCCTCTTTGTCTGGCTGTCTTGAGACTGAATTACAACAGCTTCAACTTTTTCTTTACCCTGAATTTCAAGGACATCATACCCCTCTAATATCTCTGTCTTATTATTTTTTTTAAGCTCATCGATATCTGACTGATCTCCTATCAGTTTCCCTTTTGATACAAGTGTAACTTTACAACTCATTTTACTTAAATCATTGGCCGTCTGAATCCCGGAGTTGCCGCCGCCGATCACAACAATATCTAAACCTTTAAAGAGAGCTATATCCTGAATTGAACTATGTGACACCCCCCCCTTCTCTGTAAACGTTCTTCACCCTGGATAGCAAGTTTTTTTCTTTTCATTCCCGTTGCTATAACCACTGAGCGTGTGAGTATTTTGTTTTTTCCTTTAGTCAAAACTTCGAAATTATTATCTAACCAATTTATTTTTACAACTTCATCCATTATATGCCTTAAATAGTGCTGTTGTAAAAATTGATTTTTAAATTTCCTGGCAAGGTCTTTTCCAGTAATAAAATCAAACCCCATATAATTCTTTACCTTTACGCTATCGACAGCCTGACCGCCGATATCTTTAGTTATCAAAAAAGTATCTATCTTTGACACAGAAGCATAAACAGCAGCAGTAAGGCCGGCAGGGCCGGCACCAATAATGATTAAATCGTAAACATATTTTTGTGAAAACTCTTTGGCTGAACCTTTAAATTTATCTCTACAGCCGTCAGAGCAAAAAAGGTACTTTTTACCTTCAAACTCATAGCTAAATTGTTCATTCTCAACTTCCATTCCGCAAATCGGATCTCTAATCATTCCCTGATGTCCCCTTATCTTTTAGCCTGAGACTATAGATACTCACGAATGAATATTTCAATCTCCGTACATCTTCTACCGCCCTCAACTTACCCTGCGAAACCTTTTCATAACCTTCGTAATCTCGTCTATCTTTCTATCCTTTTCTTTTTCCGACTTACCGCTCAGGGCATCTTTCACGCAGTGGCCAATGTGTTTAGCGAAAATCTTTTCAGCGACCGTATGTAAGGCATGGACGGATGCATAAATCTGGTTAATTATATCTATGCAGTATTTCTCATCATTAACCATGTTCTGGATACCCTTTATCTGACCTTCGACTCTTCTCAAGGCATTGAGACTTTCTTTGTGGGTGGTCTTGTATTTCATCGTATCTCCCTCTTGGTAAATCTGCCCTCTACCTATGATGCCCTTTCCTAAGGTTAATTATAATATACCCCTAGGGGGTATGTCAAGAGATTTTTAAAGGGAGGGGTTACATCCGTCCTCTATCCTTCACTCTGGCGACATGATGCCGGGCCTGCTTCCTTTTCAATAAATTTGGTAATGGTTTTTGCCCAGGGACTTTTGTTGTCACCATAAGTCCTTAAATCTTTTTTCTCCGGACCTTTTAAATAAAAAATCAGATCCGGCACAAGATACTTAAGCACAGAGGTGCCTTCGATAATTATCCCCGGAGAATTACTCAGCTTAGAGATCGCCTCCTCCATTCCTGATCTAAGGCCTCTAAGGCTGGCTTTCAGCCAGAGAACTTTCTTTGCACCTGCTTTTTTAAGCCGGGCACTATCGGTCCCTTTTTGATTTATAACCTTGGTTTCCTCTATAATTTCGAAACCACCCCCAAACTCATCACAAATATTACAATCAGAGGCCTCCTTAGGGCATCTCGATTTTCTAATAGTAGTAGTCTTGATCGCTGAGTATCCGGATAATTTAGATAAAAGCCTTTCTGCAAGTGCAGTTTTTCCTACAGAACTCCTTTTACCTGCTACTACAATAATTTTCAAATCTCCACTCCTAATTCTTTAAGGTCTTTATATGAGAAGACCGGGCCATCAGTACAGACGTATTTATCTTTCAGATAACAATGTCCGCATTTCCCCACACCGCACTTCATATATCTCTCCAGACTGAGGATTATATGTTCCGGCTTAACCCTTAAATTCAATAACTCCTGTATAGCAAAATGCATCATCAGGGATGGCCCGCATAGGAAGGCCAGGGTATCTCTTAAATCTTTAAACTTCTTGAATAAAGTAGTGACCACTCCAATCTCACAGCCCGGGTCCGCAGGTCCACAGTCTACGCTCAGATTAACCTCTGCGGTATCAGATTCTCTTAAGGCATAAAGTTCATCTCTGAAAAGGATATCATCTTTTGTCCGGGCACCGTATAAAACTGTTAATCTAGGAAAACGCCTAGGATCGCTTAGCATATACTTTATTAAAGAACGTAAAGGTGCCAATCCACAGCCCCCTCCTGCAAATAGGAAATCCTTGGCCCCATTATGTCCTTTAAGAAAGTAATTCCCGTAAGGTCCGCGAATACCTATCTCATTTCCCACATTTAGCTTATGGAAATGAGAGCTAACATAGCCCACTCTCCTTATAGATAATTCTAAAAATCCTTCATCCTGAGGTGAAGAGGCAATCGAAATCGGGACTTCACCTGCACCAAAAACTGAAACCTGAACAAATTGCCCCGGTAAAAATTCGTGCTCCAGGGAAAGTTCAGGTCCTTTGTTTTTAAATACGACCCGGAATAATTTAGTATCCCGGGTAAGGGTTTTAATCTCTTTAATCTTTGCTATCCTTGGGATATAGAGTTCTCGATTATACATTATTCGGCTATCTTAATAATATTCTGTAACCAATTAACATTACCCACACAGGAGCTCACACACCTCCCACATCCCACGCATCCACTTACCCCGAACTCATCAATCTGCTGAACTAATTTATGCTGATATTTTCTCTTCACCATCTCTTCATTAGTCTTAACAGGATTCTCACCACCGGCTAAACGGCTAAACCCTAAAAAATAACAGGCATCCCGCTGCCTGACCCTTTCCCTGGAATCATCCGGGTATATGCGGTCAAGGACGGTAAAACAGGAGCAGGTGGGACAGATAAATAAACATAACCCGCACATCTGGCAGCGGCTTGCGATATCCTGCCAGACCTTAGGGTCAACTCTTTCATTTTTTAAATTTTGATAAACCTTATTCAGCTCGAACGGAGATTTATATCTTAACAATTTGTCTCTTAGATCTGAAACTTCTTTCTTATCCTCTTCTTTAGCCGCATCTAAGTAACATAACATCTTTTCCGCTTCTAATCTCTCAGGATCGATCTGGATAAAAAATTTATCCTTGATGGGAATAAGCTGTACATCGAATCCCTCTTCAAGAATGGGTCCTGATTTAGCTGCGTTACAGAAGCAATCTTCGAAATATTCCCGGCAGGCCAGAGTAAATATCAGACAAGATTTTCTTTTTCTAAAATAGGGGCTGTCCTCGAACTTCCTCTTAAAAAAATTATCCAGTAATCCCAGGGCCCTGGTATCGCAGGGCCTTAACCCAAAGATTATAAATTCTTCCTGTCCCTCTAAAGGTCTGACTTCGCAAGAATCTCCATTAATTAAGAAACTGAACAGGGGTTCGCATTGGGGTAAAAAGTAGTCTTTGGGATTATTAATTGTATTCCGGTAATCGAAAACAATTTTATCTACATCCTTAACCGGCAAAAGCAACACCTCATCAAATTCATTCCTTAAGGGTGCAATAACTACCTTTGATTTAGTTAATTCTTTAAGCAATGCAATTAAATTTTCTTTTGTAATGGTATATTCTTTGATTTTCATATCATACTTTTTCTAATCTTGCGGCAGATACTTTATATTCTGCGGTTCGGGAGATCGGGCAAAAGGCATCAATAGTTAAAAGGTTTGCCGGTGCATCCTGAAAATGAAAAGGCATCCATAACAGGCCCGGTTTAATCTCCTCTTTAACCTTAGCTTTAATTGTTAAACTCCCCCTTCTGGTACTTACGTTACAAAATTCCCCATCTTTAATATTCAATCTTTCAGCATCCTCTGAATTTATCTCCACAAACATCTCAGGGAACTCCCGAGCCAAGAGATGAGTCCTTCTAGTCATTGTCCCCACATTATAGTGAAAAAGCATCCTTCCCGTAGAAAGATAAAAAGGGAACTCTTCATCCGGAATTTCCGCAGGTAATTTATGTTCGATTGCGTGGAACTTACCCAGTCCCCGGGCAAATCTACCCTGATGTAAAAATTTTGTTCCAGGATGTTCCTTATCCGG
>CAJVXD010000085.1 GCA_913009675.1 uncultured bacterium
AAAATGCATTCAATACGATCCTAATCAAAAATCGCGACTGATACCAATGGCAAGCTCTTCTCCGTCCAGAAAGGTCCCCTCCAGATTCATCCTTGTCTTTTTATCCAACCAATAATCGAACCCGATTATAATACCATAACGCCTCTCGGAATGGATGCGTTTTCTGTCCTGTTCGTTCTCCCATTTTATAAAATCGAGGGACCCATACCTGGCGCCTAAATAAGGGACAAGATTACCGATATCCTTAGACACAATCAGAGAACCCTGCCATTCGTCTATTATAGTCTCGTGCTTTATCCCCTCCTGATCCCTGGCATCCGGATGCACGCTTATATGTTGAAAACCTGCTACACTCCTTATCCCCAACCTTTTGTTCCCGAACCCCCTTATCCTGAAACCATACCCCCCTGCAAAATTCGTGCTATAGTCCAGTTCGTCCGCTGAGGTCCTTTTCCATTCAACTCGCCCGACACCTATCCTTCCATCAAAACAAAGCCATGAAAAGACGCCATAAGAACCTGTCAAAAAATACCTGTTTCCGTCTGCGCCTCCCTGATTATTATCCAGATTCCTGTCCATAATAAAATTGCCCTGTACCCCCCATGTCCAATGATGACCTTCAGGCATATGTGTCCCGTAAGCCGGAGCAGCATAGCTAATTTGACAAATTGAAAGAATCAAAACTGATATAGCAAGAAAAAATATATACCTTTTAACCACGCCTCCTCCAAAATAACTTGCACACCTTCATGACACACACAAAGGTCTGAAGTTATTTAACTACTCTCAGCCAGTAACTCCAGGTCTTTCCATAAGTTTCTGCTCCCCAATATCACCACAATCACCTTCTTCCACCTATTATATTGAATATATCCGGCAAAGCAATGCCCTGCTTTTTTTGTATAGCCTGTCTTGCCTAAGATCAAATACGGGGTTTCTTTCCATAGGCTTCTATTGTGATTCTTTAGTTCTATCTTCCTGCCATTATTGAGCTCTTTTATCTCTGAACGCTTCATTCTCAGGATCCCGGTAAAGTTTTTATTCTTCATCGCCTCCCGCACAATAAGGGCCAGATCGTATGCAGTTGAATACTGGCCTTCTGCCGGAAGCCCGCTGGAATTTCTAAAATTTGTATCCCTTGCCCCTACTATCCCAGCCTCTCTGTTCATCATCCTGACAAATCTCTCTTCTGAACCTGCAACGCCTTCAGCAAGCGCAACGCTGGCGTCATTACCGGAATTCAATAGAAGCGCCTTTAACAAATCCTCCGTAAGATAAACCTCCCCCTTCTTAAGATATACCTTCGAGGGCTGCATAGAACTGGCAAATCTACTGACTACAATCTTCTTCTTAAGATTAGAATTTTTTAAAACAACGAGCGCCGTCATGATCTTCGCGGTACTGGCAGGGGGAAATCTCTGGTGCGCATTTTTAGAATAGGTGGCCTTTTTTATCCATGGATTCATCAAGACCGCAGATTCTGCACTTAGGGAAATTTGTTCTTTGCCAAAAACAGGGACTGTCAAAAATAAAATTGCTATTAAAAGAAGGTATTTGATCATCTTTTAATCAGGATGCATTTCTCTGACTTCTCTGGAGACATCTTCCAGAACCCTCTTTGAACGTCGCAATTCGACAGCAAGCCTGTTAGTTATAATAAGGTGTCTATAGGAAAGGAGTGCAAAGGCCATATATGAAAGTGCCAGAAAAAACAAAAAGACATCCACCTCTGTCTTTAACGAAAAATAGACCAAAAAGAAAATACCCATTGTGATAAGATACATGTTAATCCTGGAGACCACCTCTATAAACATCTCTTCATGCGTTATCTCTTTCATGTCTTGCCTCCCCGAACCTATTGGTAATTGGCATCCGTCTATCCTTGCCAAAGGCCATAGGTGTAATCTTTATACCGGGAGGGCCCTGTCGTCTTTTATATTCATTGGCATCTATCATCCTCAATACCTTTCTGACAATAGCCTCGTCTCCGGTCATTTTTATAATATCAGTGAGACTCTTTTTCTTTTCAATATACAAATCCACTATCCTGTCAAGCAATCCATAACCAGGTAATGTGTCCTGATCCTTTTGCCCGGGACTCAATTCTGCAGACGGCGGCCTTCTAATAATACTTGCCGGCACAATCTCTCTTTTTTCCTTATTATTAACATAGTCAACTAACTCATAAACAAGCCCCTTTGGCACATCTTTAATAACTGCAAAACCACCTGCCATATCACCATAGAGGGTGCAATATCCCACGCTCGTCTCGCTTTTATTCCCTGTATTAAGGACAAGGTACCCGAACTTATTAGAAAAGGCCATCAGGATATTACCCCTTATCCTCGCCTGAATATTCTCTTCTGTTATATCACGGCTCATCCCAAGAAAATGAGTCTTCAGTGTATCAAGATAGGCATTGAATATATCATCTATGGGAACCTTTATGAATCTCATGCCAAGATTTTTTGAAATCTTCTCCGCATCGTCCTGTGTGCCTTTTGAGGAATACCTCGAAGGCATAGACAGGGCCAGTACATTTGTCTTGCCTAGCGCATCCACGGCTATAGAGGCTACAAGGGCCGAGTCTATGCCGCCTGAAAGCCCAAATGCAACCTTCTCAAAATTATTTTTTTTCACATAATCGTGTACACCCAGGACAAGGGCAGAATATACCTCTTCAACCTTACTCATATCCTTAACAAACTCTGAGCTGCGTAAGGATTTTTTCTTCCATTTAGATCCATAATCTATATCTATAACTTTTACATTTCTCTTGGGTTTGCTCTTTTTCCTGGGGTTTAGCGGTAGTTCGGCTATCATCAAATCTTCCTTAAATGCCTCTGCCTTTGCAATAAATCTCCCACTTTTAACAAATACCGCACTTCTACCGTCAAAGATCAATTCATCCTGTCCGCCTATAAGATTGCAGTAAACAATAGCTATACCATTTTTCTTTGCCTTTTCGCTTAACAACTTACGCCTCTCGTCTATCTTCCCCATGCAATACGGAGAAGCGGAGATATTAATAAGAAACTGCACCTGAGATAAGACCTGCTTTTCTCTATCACTTTCTGAAACCCATATATCTTCGCATATATTTACAACAAAAGAAAAATCTCTGGTTTTAAGTACAGCCCTCTGTAACTCCCCTGGCCTAAAATACCTCTTTTCGTCAAAAACACCATAATTCGGCAGGTGTATCTTGTTGTAGACATAGTTGACCTTTTTATTTGCCAGGATCCCTGCGCTATTATAAATACCTTTCTCACTCCTGCTTATAAAACCTACCACCGCTACTATATCTTTTACGGATCTTGCGATTTTATTTAGATAACCGATATTCTCTTTTACAAAATGGGGCTTTAAAACTAAGTCTTCTGGGGGATAACCCGTTACGGCCAGCTCTGGAAAAACGACGATATCGGCATCTTTGGCCTTGGCCTTTTCTATACAGAATATTATCTTTTCCGAATTTTCTTTCAGATCCCCTACTATTGTATTTATCTGCATAAGTGCAACTCTGACACTATTCATGTCTCTCACCATTGAAAAAGAAGGTTATTTCATATATAATATATATAGAATAGATTTTATCATAATTTTCGAGAATAGGCAAATATATGCATAAATCATTCTTCTATTTAATTATATTATCATTGCTTGTCGCCTCCCCGGCTATGGCTATGAAAGTTACAAAAGAAGATAAAAATTCGGACGGGAAGACAGACCTGTGGATATACTATGATAATAAAAGGCCTGTAAGGATAGAAAGCGATAGGAACTATGACGGAAAGATCGATATGTGGATATCTTATGGAAAAGGCGGTAAAAAAACCATGAAGATTGATCTAAATTTTGACGGGACGCCGGATATGTATTCAGAGTACCTATATGGCCAGCGCACAAAATTTGAAATAGACACGAATTATGACGGCAAGATAGACCAGAGGAGCGAATATCGGGATGGCAAAATAATAAAACTTGAAAGGGATACGGATTCCGATGGAAGGCTTGAAACAATATTCGACATAAGCAATCGCCGATCTAATGTAATAAAAAATGTAGAGGTCAATAAAGGGGTCTTGCCTCAGAACAAATAATAATAAACCCCCTCTTGCCAAAATAGAAAAGCTTATCCAGGTAGATTTCCAGTTCCTCATAGACCTGGCTCTTACTGTTAATCCAAGCATGGGGACAGGGTGTTGAAGGCTTCTTTATTTTGCGAAACATACGATCAACGAACAGCGAAAAAGATTGCCTGTCAAAATAAAACAGAGTGAGGCCCAGCCCTACAAATAACACATCTTTTGGCCGAACGTCCTTCAATACCCTGTGCCCCTGCTTGGAGGGGGCTGTTTTCATCTCCGCCTTTACAGGTGAGGAGTTTCCGAGAGATTAAAATATTGTAATAGTATGCAGGGCCACATTATAGTACAATACTACTATGTTTAAAGCCGGAAAGGTTACTATAATCGGCAGGCCCAATGTAGGAAAATCCACACTCCTGAATGTCCTGGTGCAGAAAAAGGTCTGCATCGTATCAGAAAAACCAGAAACTACCCGTGATAACATAAAGGGTATAATATCCGGCGAGGACTTCCAGATAGTATTTATAGATACGCCCGGCATGCATAAGCCCAGGACCCTTCTTGGAAAATCAATGGTACGCAGGGCTACATCTACCCTGCTGGAAGTGGATTTAACAGTTCTATTAATAGACGCCCATGCCGGCATAACTCAAGAAGATAAAAGAATCTTTCATGAATTGCCTCAGAACAAAACAAATTTCCTGGTCATCAATAAGGTCGACAGGGTGGATAAACGCTTAATACTTCCTATAATAGCAGAGGCCCAAAAATATCCCTTTAAAGAAATTATCCCGATATCCGCAACAAAAAAAGACGGCACTGAGATCCTTTTTCAAAAGATACTGGAATATCTCCCTGAAGGCACCTTCTTTTTTGCCGGGGATCAGTTAAGCGATAAAAACGAAAGGTTTTTTGTGCAGGAGATCATAAGAGAAAAAGTCCTGCAATTGACCCGCCAGGAGATACCTCATTCCATAGCGGTGCATATTGAAGAAATGAAAGAAAAAAAAGGGAGGTCAAGCAATAATATCCTTTATATAAGGAGCGAGCTATATGTGGAAAGAAAAAGTCAGAGGGCCATAGTGATAGGCAAAAATGCCCGGATGTTAAAAAAGATAGGGGAATATTCCAGAAAAGAGATAGAAAATTTCCTGCATAAGAAGGTCTTCTTAGACCTATGGGTAAAGGTCTACGAAAACTGGCGCAAGGATTCACGCGCCCTGAAGCAGTTCGGATATTAGATTAGACCGTATGACTTCATCAACCCCTTATTGTTGAATATTTTCTCAGTACAGTCAAAGGCAACTATCCTGCCGCCATCCATTACGGCAATCTTATTACATATAGAAGCTATCATATCCATATCGTGACTCGCTATAATCTTTGTAACATCCATCCCCCTTACCAATTTTATAAATTCCTTTCTGTATTTGGGATCCAGATTTCCTGTGGGTTCATCCAGCACCAGGATCTCAGGCTGCATGGACAGGATAGTGGCGAGAGATATCCTTTTTTTCTCTCCAAAGCTCAGATGGTGCCCGGCCCTCTCTTCATAATCCTTCATATCTACAAATCTGAGGGCCTCTTTAACTCGTTCTTTAACATCTCGAGAACCTAACCCCATGTTTATCGGACCAAAGGCCACATCGTCAAACACGCTTGGCATAAAGAGCTGATCATCCGGATCCTGGAATAAAAATCCCACCTTCTGCCGTACAGCAGCTAAATTTCTTTTATCTACAACCAAACCGCAAACCCTTACAGAGCCATTGGCATTCAATAGACCATTCAGATGCAATAGAAAGATCGGAAGAGCGTCGTGTAGGGAAAGAGTGTAGATCTCGGTGGTCGCCGTATCATTAAAAAAAAAATAAAAACAAAAAACAAAAAAATAAATAAAAAATTATATATTGGAATATAACTCAACACGACTATGACGAGAGTGTACGGA
>CAJVXD010000086.1 GCA_913009675.1 uncultured bacterium
CTCCATATGAAGCAGCCCCAAAAAACCACATCTGTAACCGAAACCCAACGACAGGGAGGTCTCCACTTCATAGACCAAAGAAGCATCATTCAGTCTTAATTTTTCAATGGCAGTTTTCAGGGCATCAAAATCTTTCGCATTGACAGGGTAGATACCGCAAAAAACCATTGGTTTTATCTGCCTGTATCCCGGAAGAGGGTGTCTTGCCGGTCGGCTTGACTCTGTAACAGTATCCCCGTTTATTACCTCCCTGGCCTCCTTGATCTGGCATGTTATGTAACCAACCTCGCCGCAATAAAGACCGTCTATCGGTTCCATCTTAGGCCTGAAGATACCTGTCTCCTGCACCTCATATTTTTTCGAAGAAGACATCATGAGTATGCGCATCCCCTTTTGCACATAACCGCTTACCACCCTTATATAAACAATGACCCCTCTGTATATGTCGTATTTGGAATCAAATATCAATGCCTGCAGCGGTTCACCCCCATCCCCCCCGGGAACAGGGACATCCTTCACTATCTTCTCGAGGATCTCTTCGGTCCCGATCCCTTCCTTGGCGCTGGCCATTATTACCGTATCTTCTTCCAACTTTAGTATGCTTTTTATCTCCTGTTTTACCCTCTCAGGTTCGGCATTTTGCAGGTCAATCTTATTAACAACAGGGATTATCTTAAGCCCCTTGTCGATGGCCTGTTGAAGGTTTGCAACCGTTTGCGCCTCTACTCCCTGCGCGGCATCTACCAGCAGGACAGCGCCCTCGCATGCGGAAAGGGATTTCGAAACCTCATAGCTAAAATCGACATGACCGGGTGTATCTATCAGGTTCAACTCATAGACATTACCGTCTTTTGCCTTATAGGATATCCTCACAGCGCTTGCCTTGATCGTTATGCCCCGCTCCCTTTCAAGGTCCATATCATCAAGGAGCTGCTCCCTGAACTGCCTCCGGTCTACCGTATGTGTAAACTGCAGCAATCTATCTGCAAGCGTAGATTTTCCATGATCGATGTGAGCTATGATGCAAAAATTGCGGATATTGCTTTTATCCATTTGAATTAATCTTTAAATACGGAGGGCGATTTCTTTTCCGAATCCCAGATATTCCCTGGCCAGCTTCTTGCTGGGGGCCTCTGCATAGATCCTCAATATAGGTTCGGTACCGGAAAGTCTCATGATCAGCCAGCTATCATCTTCCATGATAAATTTATATCCATCGTAGGACCTTGCCTCCTTCACCGGCTTGTTCAGTATTTTTTTAGGAGGGCTATCCTTGAGGGACTTCATGAGTTTCTTCTTTTTATCATCGGGATAAGCCATGTCTATCCTTTCATAGCTAAACTTTCCGTATTCCTTCTCTACCCCATCTATTATTTCTAATATGCCTTTTTTTCGCTGAGCCATCATCTCTACAAGCAGCATCCCTATAAGCATGCCGTCCCGCTCAGGGATATAGTTCTTGACGCCGATGCCGCCGGATTCCTCGCCCCCTATAAGCACATCCCTATCGAGCATAAGCCGGCATATATATTTAAAACCAACGGGCGTCTCGTGCAATTTAAGGACGTATTTCTTTGTTATGCGCTCTATAAGGGTGGTGTTGGTAATCGTCTTAACTACCTCGCCTGTCCACCCTTTATCTTCAATAAAATGCAGCAGTAGAAAGGCCATTATCTGTCCTGCGCCGATATATCTTCCTCCCGGGGTTACAGCACTGATCCTGTCCGCATCGCCATCATTGACAATCGCAATGTCATAGTCTTGATCCTTCATCTTCTGAAATACTGCATCCAGGTTTTTGGGGATGGGCTCCGGGTTTACGCCGCCGAATAAAGGGTCTCTGCCTGCCCTCATCTGGGTAATCTCGATGCCTGTATCCCTCAAGGCCTCCCTTATGTAACCATCGCCTACCCCATGCATGCAATCTACCAGGACCTTGAGCCTTGCCTTTTTCAAGATATCTATATCTATGTATGACCTTATAAACTTCATGTAATCAGGCTTCAGATCAGTCATCTCTATGAGCCCGGATTTGACGGCCTTGTCTAAGGGGAGAGACTTTATTCCATTCTTACTCAGAAACGATTCGATGGACCTTGTAACGCCTTCATCGGCAGAGCTGGCATAATGAGCCTTGATCTTTATGCCGTTGTACGCAGGGGGGTTGTGACTGGCTGTTATCATCACACCGCCTGCAAGGTCGTTATTTTTTATGGCGAGGCTGACAAGGGGCGTAGGCACTGCCTTGTCAGACAACAAGACCTTGATACCGTTTCCGGCAAGTACCTCAACCACAAGCCCGGCATACCTCTCAGACAAAAATCTCCAGTCATAGCCGACTACAAGCCTGTCTCCTCCCGCACCTTTAAAATAATCTGCAATCGCCTGCGAAACTATACGTATATTTTCGAAGGTGAAATCCTCTGATATTATAGCCCTCCACCCATCTGTGCCAAATTTTATAGCCATCCATTTATCCTTTCAGTTTCAGCCGCCTCACTGCCTCTATACCATCCTTTGCCCCAAAAAAATAGGACCCGGCTACAATTATATTTGCCCCGGCCTCTATAACAGATTTGACGTTGCTCTCCTTAATCCCTCCGTCAACCTCTATATCCCCGGAAAAGGCCCCTCTGGCCTCCCTTATCCTTGGCAATACCCCCTCGATAAATCCCTGTCCGCCAAAACCGGGATGCACCGACATGATCAAGAGCATATCTATATCTCCAAGCACCCTGCCGATACAAAAACTTGAATCAGGGTTCAGGGATAATCCGGCCTTTTTCCCGTAAGACCTTATCTCGTCGAGTATTTCCTTTACGCGGGCATCATCTATCTTATCAACGGCCATAGAGCGTCCCTTTCGAATCTCATGACCATATGACTCTGCATGTATAGTGATGATATCGCTCCCTGCCGCTACAAATTCCCTGATAAATCTATGTGGTCCTTCGATCATCAAGTGTACATCAAGAGGGAGACGGGTACACCTCCTTATCGCCTCTACGATAAGAGGGCCTATTGTAATATTAGGGACAAAACGGCCGTCCATCACGTCTATGTGCACAAGGTCAGCGCCGGCATCCTCTATTCTTTTTATCTCGTATTCCAGCCTTGAAAAATCAGCTGATAATATACTCGGGGCTACAAGTATGTCTTTTTTCATAGACGCTGCTCCTATAGATATAACTCCTTTTCTATTCCCCTTCTTAGCTTGTCCTTGATAGGGCCGATGATAGCAAGGTTTAACCCTTTACTCTTAAATATCGAGGAGGCCACACGCCGTAGATCCCCGGTAGTTATAGATTCTATTTTTTCAACGATCTTATCCTTATCGGGGGGATTGCCTGTTGATATCGCATGGGCTCCAAGCCAGAGCATATGGTCAAGCGTATCCTCCAGTGCCAACAAAAGCTGGACCTTGAAAAATTCCTTCGCCCTTTTTAATTCTCTGATAGGCACAGGCTTCTCCCTGATCCTCCTCAACTCCTTTAGTATAAGAGAGACAGTCTTTTTGATCTGCCTGTGTTCCATGCCTGCATTAACAACAAAACCCCCCGTGTCCTTGTATCTTTTTATTTCCGTAGAGATCTCATAGGCGAGCCCTTTTTTCTCTCTTATATTTTCAAAAAGCCTGGAGGACATATT
This sequence comes from uncultured bacterium, assembly GCA_913009675.1. Taxonomy (GTDB): domain Bacteria; phylum Omnitrophota; class Gorgyraeia; order Gorgyraeales; family Gorgyraeaceae; genus CAJVXD01. Next base: position 3,649 of record CAJVXD010000086.1, read on the forward strand.
CGCCCCCAGAATAATATGGAGCAGGCTTAGAACGTACCTATCCTTATGCGTTCCCCCAAAGGTATGTATCCCCATAGAGATGCGGGACTGTTCTGTGTCCTTATAAAGAACCCTTGTCCTGGGTGAAATCTGCTCGCTGGTAAATTTGAGAAGGTCACCCGGCCCTGCATTAGACCTTATATTGAATATTTCTTTTATCCTGTGCATTACGGCTTCATATTTTAAATTGCCGCACAAAACCAGCATCATATTTTTCGATATATAATTGTTCCTTTTGTAATTCACAATATCCTGCCTGGTAATAGAGGCTACGGATTCAACGCTGCCCGCTATCGGCCGTCCCAGGGGATGGTCCTGCCACATAAGCCCACTCAATATATCGTGCACATGGTGGTTCGGGAGATCGCGATACATCTTTATCTCTTGCATTACAACGCTGCGTTCCCGCTCCAGCTCCCTTTCGCTTATCTCGGCGTGGAGCACCATATCAGAGAGCACATTAAGCGCTATCTCTATATCCCCTCCGCTTACCTTGGCTAAATAACAGGTTGCCTCTTCGGATGTAAAGCCGTTTAAGGAACCGCCTCTGCCTTCTATCTCTTCCTTGATCCTCTTTGTGCTTCTTGTAGGAGTACCCTTGAAGATCATATGTTCCAGGAAATGTGATATGCCGCAAAGTTTCTTATCCTCATTCCTGGAACCTATCCCTACCCAGACACCTACTGCTGCCGATTCCATGTGCGGCATATGGTGAAGCAATACACGGACATTATTAGCGAGCTCTATTTCTTTATGCATTTAAATCCAGATATGTCTGCAGGATCAGCTGGGCGGCTATCTTATCTATAGAAGCCCTGCGTTTTTTTCTAGACAGGCCTGCCTCTAAAAGTAAGCGTTCCCCCTGGACCGTGGTTAACCTCTCGTCTATCATTTCAATATCTACCGATAATTCCCTCTTCAGGATATCTGCGAACCCCTCTGCAAATCTTGCACTCTCCCCCTTTGTCCCATTCATGTTTAGCGGCATACCTATAATAATCTTTGAAATGGCGTATCTATCCACCAGGGATTTTATGGTGCCGAGCGTCTCTTCCAGGTTGTCTTGAATTATAACATCAAACCCCTGCGCAGTAATGTTCAGGGCATCGCTAAGTGCAATACCTATACGCCTTTTTCCGATATCAAGGGCGAGGTATCTCGACATATCCCGTTCAAAAACCCTTTAGGAGGTTTTTCACTTCCTGGGCCCTGTTTTTATTGCAGACCAGTGTCCCTGATTTACTCTGCACTATTATCAGGTCCTTAACACCTATTACACCGATCTTATGATTCCGCTCGCCTATTATTATAGAACCCCTCACATCTATGAGAGAGGCCTTTGAAAGGACGATGTTCCCGCAGATGTCTTTGTCGTATATCTCTTCTATGCTTGACCACGAGCCTATATCCACCCAGTCAAACCCTGCCTTGATGCAAAGTATCCGTCGGAAACCGCTCTTTGCAGCAGGCTCTATTATACCATAATCTATGGATACGGGATTAATCCCCGAATATTCATTTGAGAGCCTTATGGCATAACCTCTCTTCCCCTCGGACTTCAAGACGTCTTTTAAGCCATAATACAGATTTGGCATGTGTCTTTTTAATGCGGCTAATATAGAGTCTGTCTCCCATATAAAAATCCCGCTATTCCAGAGGAACGTTCCTTGTCGATAAAACCCTTCCGCCTTTTTCTTCTCGGGTTTCTCTGTAAACCTCTTTACCAGATGAGCCCCTGATATGCGCCGGCCAAGTTCTATATACCCATACCCTACGGAGGCGTATCTTGGTTTTATGCCTATCGTAACAAGTCTTTGATGAGAGCCGGCTATTTTTTCAGCAGAGAGCAGGTCTTTAAAAAAGACCCTTGAATCATTTATTATATGGTCTGCCGGCAAGACCACCATGGTCTGATTACCAAACCGCTTTTTTAATACCAGCGCTGCCAGACAAATGGCCACAGCCGTATCCTTCCCTTCGGGTTCCAGGATTATATTATCCTTCGGGAGGAGCGACACATAAGCCCTGAGACCGGAAAATTGCTTCTTGGTGGTTATGAGAAATATATTCTCCGGAGGGAGGTAACTTTTTAACCTCCTCAGGGTCTCATGGATCATTACATTTCGCCTGCCAAATGCTAATATATGTTTTGCCCTGCCTTTTGTAGTCTTTGGCCAGAGTCTTTCGCCCTTACCCCCGGCCATTATGACGGCATACATAAGATCTCCTAAATTAGCCCTCACCTAAAGGGCAATGCTGTATGTACTATTCCCATGCAATTAATCAGTTTTTTGAAAG
>CAJVXD010000087.1 GCA_913009675.1 uncultured bacterium
GTATTGGCAAGGGTGGGTACATAAGATTGGTAATGATATTGTGATTTCACTTTTTTTTTTTTTTTTTCAAGCAGAAGACGGCATACGAGATATATCAGTGTGACTGGAGTTCAGACGTGTGCTCTTCCGATCTACAATGTATGGGTAAAAATATAACCGCCTACCGAAAAAAACTGACTGATTTCACGCCAGACCCGAAAAACGCGAATCGGGGGACTGAGCGCGGGCAATTCATGATTGTCCGCAGCATCGAGAAGTTAGGCGCCGGTCGCTCCCTCGTTTCAGACGCTAATGACGTACTCCCCGCTGGCAATAAAACGCAGCAGGCTTTGGTTGACGCCGGATTTGACGAGGCCATCGTTGTCGAGACGGACGGGCAGACCCCGGTCATCGTCAAGCGCACCGATTGGGATTTGAGTGACCCCGACCCGGAGAATCCGGCGCGGCAGTATGCGTTTGCGGATAACAGGACTGCTCAGATGTCAATTGATTTCGACCCGGATATCATCGCTGATGATTTGGCGGCGGGGCTGGATTTGTCGGACTGGTGGATGGATTTTGAGTTGGATGAATTGCTATCTAATGATAATTTGCCGGAAGATTGGCAGGAATTTGATGAAAGCGCGTCTGATGACGTGGAGATGTGTGAGTGCCCAAAATGCGGACACGAATTCCCGAAATAGATTATCCCGCTCATTTAAAAACGATGTGGCAAAAGGCCATAGTCCCACGAGAGCCTAATGCCCCGACGGTGATTAGTGCATTTGCGGGCGGTGGCGGTTCGCTGACCGGTTATCTAATGACCGGATTCTTGGATTTGTTGGCAATTGAATGGAATGACAATGCGGTCGAAACTTTGCGATTAAATTGGCCTGAACTTGATATTTATCATGGTGATATTGCAAAAATAAATGTTGATGAGATTTTGGATTTGACTGGACTGCAATCGGGAGAGCTTGATATTTTAGATGGTTCGCCACCATGTCAGGGATTTAGCACGGCCGGTAAACGTGATTTTAATGACGATCGCAATCAATTGTTTCATGAGTATGTGCGACTTTTGCGAGGATTACAACCCAAAGTTTTCGTTATGGAAAATGTGAGTGGTCTTGTTAAGGGCAAAATGAAACTCATCTTTGTAACTATGCTAAAAGAATTAAAAGCAAGCGGTTATAAAGTATCGGCCAAATTGCTTAACGCTATGTATTTTTATGTGCCGCAAAGCCGGGCTCGTTTGATTTTTATCGGGGTGCGGGAAGATTTGGGAATTGAGCCAAGCCATCCGAAGGCGGAAAGTAAACCGATAACTCCGCGAATTGCAATTGGCGATTTGATTCCAGATGAGTATGATGATTTTCCCGAATGGTTAAAACTGGCCGCGTTGAACATGGATGCTGGAAATTATAGTAGCGGGCGTATTCTACGGGCTTTTATGAAACACAAAGGAACGCCAGGGGGTAGTCAGATCGGAAGAGCACACGTCTGAACTCCAGTCACACTGATATATCTCGTATGCCGTCTTCTGCTTGAAAAAAAAAAAAATCAAAAATAAAACCTTCGTCTCTACTCCATCCTGAACCGGTTACAGGCTTATAACCCAACTTTTCTAAATTAGCTATAAGGTATTTATACTCTCCTAAATCCGGTACGATCAAATCAACATCCTTAGTCGATGGTTTTATTCCTAAAAGTGTTAATGCGGTACCGCCGCAAGCAATCAAATGGACCTTTCTCTTAAGAAAACTATCCCACCCTCTAATCGTATTCAACAATTCCTGTTTATCTATTCTGTACATATCTATACAATTATTTGTATATATTAATGCAATTCTCTGTATTAAAGTATACAGTATATTCCTTAATATGTCAAGGTAACGCCGTTCTACGGCTTGCTTCTTCAGATCCCCCTGTCTTGTATAGTAGGGTAGGCTTAAACTTCCCCTACTATACAAGACACAGGAGCAGGTCGTTTTCTTTCAAAAAAATATCCCGTTATGGCAACGGGATAATACCGGATGTAGTTTGAGCGGCTCCCTTGACCTTGTCCTTTGTTATATCACTCTGGTCCCTATTTAACCAATTTCTCTATCTCCCTTTGCAGTGTTGATTTAAAACCTTTGATAAGGCCATGGTAGCTTTTTGGCAGGAATATCTTTAATTCCCTATCAAAATTATATTCTGTATTTCTTAGCCTATCCATAACTCTATGGAGAATTCTCTTCTCTTGAGCCGGCAAAAGATTGCTGCGCAAGATAAAATATAGATCGAAAAAATCCCGGGGCTTAGACCTCTCTAAAAGAGCCTTTATTTTCTCACCAACCAGCTCCCTCCGCGAAAGCTGGATTAAATTATAAGGTAAAACAAATTCGTTTGAGATTAAGGTAACCTCACCTTTACCGGATCCTGCTATGCGCCTTGAGATATTAAGCTCCAGAGAAACCTTTTCCTCTAAGATTGCAAGCGTCATGAAACCTATGTATCCTCCCGATGTCGCAGAAAATTCATCTATCCTTATATCTATACCGAACTTCTCTATCTCTACCAACGCATTCTGGATGAGATTTTCTATTTTCAGCCTGGACATTTTTACGGCCGTGAAATCAAGGTCTTCCGAAAAACGAGGGCTATTGTAAATAAGCCTCAAGGCCGTCCCGCCTTTAAAAAGCATAAAATCAGAATCTTTTTGTAGATATAATTGAGACAAAAAAAGATTCTGGGAATATTCTCTCAAGACATTAAGGCTTGTTGTCTGGTATTTCGTAGTTATTTTTCTAATAAAGTCTCTATCTATCATAACACCTTTTTAACAATCTTGATAAGGGCCTCTCTCTCAAACTTATCAGCATATGAAAAAATCTTCTTTTTATTAAGCGTCCCGATATTCATCCTTTCATTTATTTCCTTTTTTTTAAGGGATACGAAATATAAATAGTCCACAAGTGCCTTCTCCGGAGTCGCTATCAAAATCAATGTATTATCTCTTGATAAAGGCCGGTATCCAAAAAATAATTCTTTTTTTATCTTACTGTATCTATAAACTACGTCTAAAACCGTATATTCCCTTGTCGGCTTAGTGGTAGCGGAACTAACGGTATATACTGTCTGAGGGATGATCTTATAAAAACTCATGGCATACTCAAATGATATATACGAAGGCGCATAGACCCTGTTGGCTATCTCAAACTCGCCGGGGATTTTAGCCTCCAGCGCATAGAGCCCTTTTTTCAGACATACTAATGCCCCTCTCTTTTTATAGCGATGCAGAAAAAAACGGACCGCAATCTCACTCTTATCCATAAGCCGCATAACGTCCAGAGGCGTAAATATCCTCTGCTCCTTCTTATTCAATTTTTTCTCGAATTCTATCCAATTCATTTTATTAGCCCTTTTGCTAATTAACTGAAACTCTTTCTATCAATGAGTATACCCTCTGGATTTGAATTGTCAAGGGCAATTGTCATTGCCCCAAAGGGGCGCGTGCCCCGTACCTGAGCAAAGCGAATGGTACGGGGAAGCAATCTCAAAAACTACTTCTTCCCTGCCACCACCACCATATTAGGCGCAAAATACCCAATATTCCCAAACCTCAACACCCGTTCCACCTTTGACCTCTTCCTCTTTATAAAGCTCCTTCTGCTTCCCACCTCTTTCATAACCCATAATCACTCCCTCAGCCTCAACCTTATCCTCAACCTCCTCTTATATCTTCTCCCCATCCACAAACATCCTGTGCCACAGCTCCAGAAAGACTAAGCTCCAGATCCTGGCTCCGTTATTAACCTTACCGCTTGAGTGCCCATCCAGCATATTCTTTAAAGCCTCTTTTCTAAAATACCCTCTTTTAATACACCTATCACTCAATAGCATCTCGTGAGAATAATCCTTCAGCTCGCCCCTGAACCAGCTGTCTAACGGCACGCCAAATCCCATCTTGCCCCTTCCCAGTATCTCATCCGGTAGTTTATCCTTCAGCGCCTTCTTAAGTATATACTTTAAACTTGTTCCCTTTATCTTCATACCGCTCGGGATAGACGCCGCAAATTCCATGACCTTGTGGTCAAGAAAGGGGGAGCGCCCCTCTAATGAATTTGCCATGGTAGCTATATCCATCTTTACCAATAAGTCGTCCAGTAAATTTGTCCTGATATCCGTTGACATGACCTGGTCTACGATATCACTTGATCTGCACTGATTAAAGGCATTGTTTAGATACAAAAAACTATCTCTGTTTTTTATTTCAGCCTTGAAAGAATCGGAGAATAAATCCTCCTTTTCTTTATCCTTAAATATACTGATCCACTCATAATGCCTTTCCGGGGAAGGCCTTGATATCCCGGACAAAAACCTTTTAAGCTTTGCCTTGAAATCCTTCGGACTCCTCTTGCTATTCATCCTCGCCGCTATAAGTCCTGCTATCCTGCCCGTCCCTAAACTTTTGAACATCTCCGCAAACCTTGCCGCCATGAATCTCTCATACCCCCCAAAGCATTCATCCCCTCCATCGCCATTTAAGACAACAGTAACCTCCTGCCGGGTCATCTTGGCCACATAATAGCTCGGGAGCGCCGAAGAATCCGCATACGGCTCATTGTAATGCCATACGAGTTTTGGCAGCATTTCTATGGCGTTGGGCCTGACTATGTATTCCTTGTGCTCTGTCCCGAACCTATCGGCTATAACCTTAGCAAATTTTAATTCACTGTATTCCTGCTCCTCAAAACCTATGGAAAACGTCTTTACGGGCCTTGAGCTTAGTTTACTCATCATGTAAACCACGGCGCTTGAATCAATCCCCCCGCTCAAAAAAGCCCCTAACGGCACATCGCTTATCAAGCGTATCTTAGTAGCCTCTTCCAGCAAGCCCATGGTCCTTTCGCAATATTCATCTTCGGATAATTCAAGCTTTTTAGAAAAATCCAGCTCCCAATACCTTTCTATCTTAATATTGCCCTTCTCATAAATCATGAAATGCGCGGGAGGCAGTTTCATGATACCCTTAAACATGCTTTGAGGTGTAGGCACATAGCCATAACTCAAGTAATCCGTAATAGCGCTTCTATTTACCTCCGTAGAAACCTCGGGATCCTGAAGGATCGCCTTAATCTCAGAAGCAAATATCAGCGTTTGGTTCCTGTAGGTATAATAGAGGGGTCTTTTACCTACCCTATCTCTTGCCAGAAAAAGCCGTTGTTTCTTCTCATCCCATATAGCAAACGCAAAAGGCCCTCTTAAATCACTAAGGCAATCTACGCCTTTTTCTTCGTATAAATGAATTATGACTTCAGTATCTGTATGCGATTTAAATACATGCCCTCTTTTCTCTAAATCTTTTCTAAGTCCCGGAAAATTATAAACCTCCCCATTCATCACCAGCCATATAGACCCATCTTCATTGCACATAGGCTGATGCCCGGCAGAAGAAACATCAATAACACTAAGCCTCCTATGTCCCAATCCAACATTCACCCTTAACCCTTCACCCTTTACCTCTTTTATACAAACTCCTTCATTATCCGGCCCCCGATGCACCAAAACCTCACACATCTTACGTATGAGGTTTTCGCTGACAGCCCCATTTAAACTAATCTTTCCGCAAATCCCGCACATGTTAATCTTTCCTTGTTGCAATCATAATAATATTCGGGGCGAAATACCCTATATTGCCAAATCTCCTAACTCTTTCAGCCTTTGAAATCCAATAAAATAAACCCCTTATTGTATAATTTTTCCAATCCATTTTTTAAAAAACCTTGAACTTAGATAACTTACATTTCTCGTTAAACATCCTAATCGTATAAACCTAAACAGCTTTTGCAACAAAAAGTATCATGTGTCCGCTAAGATAGTTAAGCACCGTAAGAGGTATTTTAAAAAAAATATTGCCCATATCTTCGGTAACCAAAAAACTATATGCTAAATTTTTGAATGGAGAGCCGTGTCTAGCTATATTCTGGTTATCGCCATTCTTATCT
>CAJVXD010000088.1 GCA_913009675.1 uncultured bacterium
GCAAAATGGTAATATGGTTGTTGTTTTTGTTTTTTTTTTTGTTTGTTTTTGTTTTTTTCAAGCAGAAGACGGCATACGAGATATATCAGTGTGACTGGAGTTCAGACGTGTGCTCTTCCGATCTATGGGATAGAGGATATGCGGATAGTCAAGTACGACAAGAAATACTTGCTGGTTGGATGCGGCAAGATCAATCCTCCGTTCAAAGGTGTGAATGCGGATCGGATTGTAGCTTACTCAACAGAAGATTTTGTCAACATTACTTATCATGGTATGGTCAGGCCCTTTGATTCACGCAATGCCGCTCCATTTTTTGAGCCGGTAAATGGCCAGCACTACATGCTGTTACGCCTTCATTCTAATATCCACCTGGATTTTCTTGAAGCCGGCATGGAGCAGTTGCTGAATCCTTCCAAGTACACAGAATATTGGGAGAAGATCTATGACCGACGGAACCAGAGTCTGCTTTTAGAAAATGGCCTCTACCCTCACGAAAAGGAAAAAATTGGTTTAGGTCCTCCTATAGTCAAAACTGATAAGGGTTGGCTGCTCATCTATCATGCTGTTGGTGAGATAGAAACTGATATTTGTAAAGCCTATGGGTTGGCAGAGAAGATTGAAAGAGGATATTCTATCTGTGCAGCCCTTTTGGATCTAAACGATCCCAGAAAGGTTCTTTGTCGAACCAGAAATCCAATCTATATCCCTTCAGCCCCGTATGAATTATATGGTAACGATCAGTATTTAGTGGACGTGCCTGCAGTTGTTTTTCCAGTAGGTGCTATCGTCCGAAAAGGCAAGCTGCTTGTCTATGCCGGATCTGCTGATAAATACACTATTCTCTTAAGCTGCAAGCTTGATAGCCTAGTTAATTATTTGTGGAGGCATTGCAGGAGTGTTAGGTAATGCAATTTCTTACAAGCGACTCAAGATATTTATCATCGTAACGAAAATCAGCTACAACCTTTTTCAGATCGTTCGATAATCTTTTGAGCCCCCACATGCACCTACTTTTTGTCTCTTTCTTATTATTCCTGGTATAGTATAAAGGTAGATTGACTTGAAAGAAAGAGATAGCGTCGGCACTCTTGAGGAGATCGGATCTTTTGTCGCCTCCTGCTTCGTGACGGCAGACGAGCGAATAGACATCTTCAATAAATTCAGGCCTTAACTTACATTCGATCATAATCTCTTTTAATATTACAGAGCTGTTTAAGGCATGAGCTTCTTTAAACTCATCATAACTCTTATAATCTTGGCGCTTTATTTTTCGTTTGTTGAGTGCCCTTTCAATATCATGTCCCAACGCGGCTATACGTAATGCCTCGTCAGCATCCGGGTTTAACTTTAGGAGCCATTCGAGTGTATTCTCTGAATGGACAGGGTCTTCCGTAACAGCAGATAAGGCGAGGGTCTCTTTAATCCTTTTCTTTAGACATTCAATGCGATTCATTTCTATAACACACGGCCACTCTTCTTATATTTTCTATATTCATTAACACCGCGATAAATACAAGCACGAAAAACGCTTGATTTGTTACTGCTCCAATAAATATTATAAACATCCTCACGTCTCGTCCTATCCTGATCCCGAAAGGTTTACCCCGAGAAAATTTAGCTTTCATCAGACCATCATATTTGTCAGCCATATAGCTATTCATAAAGGATCCGATAATAGCCAGAAAACCCACCGGCCATGCAATAAGCCCGCTACCTGAGCTGAATGCATAATAGCTCAATCCAAAAAGGATGAACGCATCTGCATAACGGTCCAGGCAGGCATCAAACCACTTGCCGAAATCCGTTTCTTTGTACTTTAATCTAGCTACCTCACCATCGCAACCATCTATAATAGACGATACCTGTACAAGGATACCACTGAGAAGAAGGCCAATGTAATTACCCAAGAACAAAAGCACCGAGGCTATTAAAGAAACAAGAAAGGAAACAAAAGATATCTGATTAGGAGTAATGTTGGTTCTTAAAAGATGTTTTGTGATTTTTGTAGAGATGGGCCTGTTAATGTATCTTGACACGGGTCCATCAGAGAGTTTCTTTAACCTACCCAGCATATATTTTTCAGCCTTTTTAAGGGTGTCCTCATCATCTAAATCTAACCAAAATTTATTCCTGATGTCGAATGCTTTAGCCTTGTTTCCTTCAGCCAGTATCTTTATGGCACCGGAAAGACTTGAGTCGTTATTTCTGGCTGTACTTCTTTCTATGGCTGTAAAGATGATAGGGGAACACAAAAAGGCACCTGTATCATAAGCACTATATCTACGTATACCCTTGCCTATATCAACAATGCCTTTGTCTTCAACATAGACCCTGGTCACATCACCTATATCTACCAGGGAATTTGAATTTATATTGTAATCAACCGCCAGGATTACTTCTCCATCATCTATTTGCTGAGATTGAAGTTCCTCAAGTATCTTTTCGTCAAAGAGGTGATCTACCATTAGGAGTATAAAATTTTTATCTAACAGGTGTTTTGCTTTAAGAACTGATAAACCATTGCCTTTTTCCCACTCTTCATTTATGAGGTGGGTTATCTTTATGTTTTTATGCTTGCCGAATCCATCTAGAAAAGACCTTACTTTTTGGCCATTGTAGCCGGTAACAACATAGAAGTCAGAAAGACCACATCTTTTTGCGGTTAATATTGCACGTTCAATAAGGGATAATCCAAGGAGGGAGATGAGAGGCTTAGAATCCCCTCTTTTTGACAATCTGGTTCCTTGTCCTGCAGCAATGATAAGACATTTCATACCAACTAGCTTTGGCGCTTATTTGCGATAAACTCTTCAAGCATACTATGAGCTTTATCATCGGTAAACTGTTTGGGTGGATGTTTTGAGAAGTATGCAGATGGTGAATATAAGACCCCACCAATACCTCGATCAAGGGCTAGTTTACAGCACCTGATCGAATCTATCGCTACCCCGGCAGAATTTGGAGAATCTTCCACAGACAACCGTAATTCAATATTCATCGGCACATTGCCAAAGAGTTTACCTTCCATCCTAATGAAGCAAATCTTATTGTCCCTCTGCCATGGCACATAATCGCTGGGACCGATATGAATATTCACATCTTCGAGCCTTTTGGCTGTAACTGACTGAACTGCTTCTGTCTTTGAAAGTTTTTTTGAGGCTAGTCTCTTATGGTTAAGCATGTTGAGGAAGTCGGTATTTCCTCCTGTGTTCAGCTGGTATGTTCTCTCTAACTTTACGCCTCTTTTTTTGAATAAATCAGTCAAGACCCTATGAGTGATCGTAGCACCTATCTGGGCCTTAATATCGTCACCTATGAGGGGTATATTCTTTGTTTTAAATCTCTCTGCCCATTCAGGATCGCTTGCTATAAAAACAGGGATATTATTTATAAAAGCTACCCCGGCTTCAAGTGCGCACTCAACATAAAACCTCGTTGCTTCTTCAGAACCTACAGGGAGATAATTTAAAAGCATATCAGCCTTTGATCTCTTCAGCGTATTTATTACATCTTTCTTCGAAGACTCTTTTCTATCACTGGTAACAAATATATGCCGATCCTCATAATCCTTCATATGTTCTGAAACCCCATCAAGTATCCTACCCATCTTTACCTTAATACCTGATTTTGGTACATCCTTAGAGAATATGGCTGTGCAATTTGGCAGTTCAAATATTGCATCTGAGATGTCTTTTCCGACTTTTCTCTTATCTATGTCATAGGCAGCTACTACCTCAATATCATAAGGTTTGTATCCATCTATATCCCAGTGCATCAACCCAATAAGTTCTTTTTGGTTCTTTTTTTTGCTATAGTACGAGATCCCCTGTAATAACGAACTAGCGCAGTTGCCAACTCCTATAATCGCAATCCTGATTTTCTTCATAATTAATCATTCCTTTAGCTTTATTGAGATATGCTCCCCTGATGCTTCACTACCCTTAAAGCATCCTGCATTAGGAGAATTTCTTATTATACATCATCCGTTTATATGAGTCAATGCATTTCTTAGTTGAGGTTGGCATAATTCCTCGTTCCATTTTTAACTCTCTATAGCCTGTAAAGCAGGCTCATCTTTTTTGATGCTCCCGTATTTTTTCTCCTGCCGTTTCTTGATCTCTTGCTTCATCTCATGCCTTAAAATATTCAAATATCTAAAACCTCTTATTTTTCTAAGATTCGGCTCTATCTCCATGAGGCTTGCCGCGTTCCATCGAAGAATCTGGTTTGAATTCTGCCAGTAGTCTACTTTATTCGTAAACTGGGCAATGTGACTCATGATGGATTCTATGCAGTTGGTAGAATTCAGGCTCCTGCATAATTCAGGAGATAAACCAAGCCTATGAAGAGTCAGGGTTTCTTCCAATCCTTCGGCAAGGCTATTGGCTGCTGATTCATTGATAATCGAGAGTCTTTTATGCAGTGCTTCCAAAGATTCTCTTGCCTCTTTGTAAGAGGTTTTTCTGTAAGCATATTTTAAGTCTCTTTTACAGAGTTCTGCCTGGAAGTTCGAGAGATAACTTGTGACGTTTTGCTGCTTATGCCACACACAACGCTGTACGAAGCCGTATTCTTGGAATTTTTGTCTTATAGCTTTTATTATCCCTTTTGAGCCGTCTATGATAAATAGAAGGCCTTCTTTGTATCTTAATCCTCGTTCGATTAATCTATCGAGTAATTGCCCTGTAACTAATGATGATTCGGAATGAGACTGCTCTATATCCAGGATGAACTTTTCTCCGTCTATGGTTATGCCTAAAGCGACTAATATTCCTTGATCAGCATACCTTTTGCCATCAATGAATACGCATATAAAATCATATGCTTCCAATGAACGCATTTTAAGTCTCTTTAAAGAGCCCAAGGTGTTTTTCTTTAACCTCTTTGAGAGGTTTGATGGAGACAGGCCGAATACCTCCGGCACAAGCTCAACGGATTCTTTATACTTACGCGTGCTTATGCCGTTTAATAGCTTCAGCATGGTTTTTCTGTCACATTGATACGGAGACTGCAGTTTTTGATACATCTCTAAGGGTATCTCAATATTATTGTTTTTATTCCTGACTCTTGGGACCACGATAGGGACTTTTTGATCCTGTAAATACACTGAACCGGGGTTATCTCCCCAGCGGAGGTTTTCTTTTCCGTGCCTGCGTTTTTCACCTGCCAGCATATCAACTTCTCTTTTTAATTTCTCTTCAATGGTTTTTAAGCCGCAAGGTATTAGAGCTTGTATTAAAGCTACTGATGTATCCAGATCATCTGTATCCATATTCCTTAACATCTCTTGGGCGCCCTTTCGTTTTTCCGAAACTTTTATCTTCCCTTTACCCCTGGTTCTTGGTATACTTATTTCGACAGGCATTTGTTCCTCCTTTCGGTTAAAATAAGGTTTTTTCTCACAAGATTATTTTACCTTATTTTTGAGGAACTTTGCCTGTTTTTTTATTCCTTCCTGAATCAAACCTCAACTAAGATTAGCATACTTTCCATCGTTTTTGTTAAGAAAACTAAAGATGGTATAGAAGAACGAGTTAAATGGCCCCGCAACCAAAAGGTTTATTTTTTCCATAGCTATGTATGTGCGTAATAAAATAGGCCAGCAGCGAATAGGAGAGTTGTTGAAAGATAGCATAAGTAGTGATGTTGATCCAAGGCATGTTGTTGAAAACATAGAATCTGTAAACCAGTCTCACTTTGACTCAATGGGGATTGCTAATAGTCTTTCTACTACACGAGTCTGTCAATAGTTATCTAGAATATCATTACCCCTATATGCAGTAGACTTAGAGATATTATAGCAAAAAAAAAACCAGACAAAATAGACAATTTTAGCCTGAACTTTATCTCTGATTTGCCAATTTTCGTGATATTTGGGGTTATGTTATATATAATAGGCTTGCTTGTGTTAAGAGAT
>CAJVXD010000089.1 GCA_913009675.1 uncultured bacterium
TCTTCCGTTGCAGCAGTCTTGTTAAATAAGGCAATTGGCAAAAGACTTGATTGTATCTTTGTTGACAATGGTTTATTAAGAAAAGGTGAGAGGACAAATGTGGTAAGGACATTCAAGAGACATTTTCGCATGAATCTTCATGTCCTTGATGCCGAAAAGCGCTTTCTCAAAAGATTGAAAGGGGTTAGTGACCCTGAAAAAAAGCGTAAGATCATAGGGAGAGAGTTTATCAGGGTCTTTGAAGAAAAGGCAAGGGGACTCGGCAGGATAAGATTTCTCGGCCAGGGCACTATCTACCCGGACGTCATCGAAAGTGTTTCTGCAAAGGGGGGTCCATCCTGCATAATAAAATCCCATCACAATGTCGGTGGCCTTCCTAAAGATATGGGGTTAAGATTAATCGAGCCCCTGAAAGACCTTTTCAAGGATGAGGTAAGAAGACTGGGCAGGGAACTTGGCATAAATAGCAATATTCTCGACAGGCAGCCATTCCCAGGGCCTGGTCTTGCCGTGAGGATCTTGGGAGAAGTCACAAAGGATAGGCTCGATGTCCTTCGCGAGGCCGACCGTATAGTCCAGGAGGAGATGGAGGGTTACGAATATTATAGGGATATCTGGCAGTCCTTCGCAGTGCTTTTACCGGTTAAGAGCGTAGGCGTAATGGGCGATGAGAGGAGCTATGAGAATGTCTGTGCCCTAAGGGCCGTTACAAGCCTTGATGCCATGACAGCTGATTGGGCAAGGATCCCTTACGATATCCTGGGCAGGATTTCCAACCGCATCATAAACGAGGTCAAAGGCATTAACCGTGTCGTCTACGACATCAGCTCTAAACCCCCTTCGACTATAGAATGGGAGTAGTTTTATATTCGGTACTCTCACGCGAAGAATATCTCTTTCTTCGAGCGAGTCTGCGAGAGGGTCGAGCCAAGAAATTAATCAAGTAATTTCAGGATTATATGGCAGGCACGTTCTGTAGCACCGCATTCGCCGAGTTTTTGTTTAACTTGACGGAGACCTTTCTTTATATTTTCTTGCCTGTCTTCATCATTTAAGATCTCAAGGACTTCTTTGGATATATTTTCCGCCCTTACCCGAAATTGTGTCAATTCTGGCACTATTCTTTTTCCTGCCACGACATTTACAAGGCCTATATCAGGAATCTTTATCATGTTTTTTGCCAGGAGCCAGGTGATAAAAGATGTCTTATAGATAATGACCATCGGCTTTTGCATGATGGCCGTTTCGAGCGTCGCACTTCCGGAAGAGAGTATCACTAGATCGGATATATCCATTATTTCATAGGGCCTGTTTTCAAGAGAGTGGGGTTTTATTTTTGAACGAGAGATTATCCGCTTGTATATGGCTCGATCGAGTTCTTTGCATCGGGAGAGGATGAATTCAACCTCAGGCAGAACCAATTTTATCTTTTCGCAGGAGCTTAGCATTACAGGAAGATGACGTTCAATCTCTTTTTTCCGGGAACCCGGGAGAAGAGAGACTCTTAGAGAATGATGATTGAGATGCAGGTGTTTCAGGGTCTCTTCTTTTTTCCAGGAAGGCCTTACTATGTCTAAAAAAGGATGGCCTACAAAGCTTACTTTTACTCCAGCCTCTTTATAAAGTTCTTCCTCAAATCCGAATATTACAATCATCTTGTCGACGTATTTTTTTATTTCGGCTATCCTATTCTTGCCCCAGGCCCATATCTGTGGGCTGATGTAGTAGACTACGGGGATATTTTTTTCTTTTGCTAATCTTGCAAAACGGAGGTTAAATCCAGGATAATCGACAAGGATTACAAGATCAGGCCTTCTGGTTTCAAGGAGCATTGAAAGTTCTGCGAGGATTTTTTTAAAGGTCGCCAAATGTCTTATTACTTCTATAAAACCTACGACAGCCAATTCTACTATATCATGGATAATCTCAACGCCAGCAGCCTCCATCCTTTTACCTCCTATACCAAAGATCTTAAGATGGGGATTTTTTGATAAGAGGGATTTAACTAAATGGCTGGCCTGGAGGTCTCCCGATGTTTCGCCCGCAACAATTAGGATGCTTTTCTTTTTCATTTCTTTAACTTCTTGATTATCCTGTGGGCCACCGAGAGGGCATTATAGGCCTCTACCCCGGAGACAATAGGTCTATGTCTGTAGATAACACAGTTTACGAATGAGGAGAGTTCTTTCTGTAAAGGCTTTTCCTTTTTTATGTTTATCTTCTCCGTAACGATCTTATTTCTGATTTTTCTGGATAAGACGGCCTCCTGTTTTATATAATCCAGAGATATATAACAATCCTGCTGGAAGATCCTTATCTTGCGCATGCTATCGCTGGTTACGCGGCTTGCCGTAAGATCGCACACGCTGCCATTTTCGAATCTAATCCTGGCGTTTGCTATATCTTCATATTTCGTAAGAATCCCCATACCGATTGCCTGAATATCCTTTATCCTGGATTTTGTAAGTTCCAGGACTATATCTATATCGTGAATCATAAGGTCCAGTACTACACCTACGTCCTTGACCCTGGGTGTGAAGGGTCCGAGCCTATGGACCTCTATAAATCTGGGCATAGGCCGAAGACGTTCTATTGCCTGGATAGCTGAATTAAAACGTTCAACGTGCCCTACTTGCATTATCATATGTTTTCTTTTGGCTATCCTTACGAGCTCAGATGCCTCTTTAAGTGTCCTGGTAATGGGTTTTTCTATCAAAACATGGATACCGTGATTGAGGAAGAATCTTCCTATTTTATGATGTAGATAGGTAGGTGTAACTATGCTTACGGCATCGGGGCTGACAGATAATAATTCTTTATAATCTGTAAACCAGGGTTTTTTCAAGGAAGAGGCAAGAAGGCCAACCCTTTTTTTATCAGTATCGCAGAGACCTGCAATTTCAACATTGTTTAATTTTGAATATATACGGGCGTGAATAGAACCCAAGTGTCCCAGGCCTATTACGGCAATACGCACTTTTTTCATATTTATAATGATAACAAAGAGATGGACAATTGTCAATGGACGTGCTAACATAATATTTCTGGGGCGGGATCTTGATGATCGAGATTTCGCCTCAGCCCATATAAGATATGAAAGATTATATACGTTTTCTCAAATTCGTGAAGCCGCATCTCTGGATAATCGTCATAGCAATATGCTGCATGGTTGTTACATCCGGAATGGGTGGGGTATCGCTGGGGATGATAATACCCCTTGTTGACAATATATTGTCCGGTCGGGACATATCTATACCGGGGACTCACAACCCTCCGCAATTTTTAGTTGAGATCATAGATAAGATAAACAGTTTTCCAAAGATTGCCTTGCTGAACTGGCTTATTATTCTTATAACGTGTATATTTCTTATAAAGGAACTCTTCTTATTCTTTCAGACCTATTTTATGAGTAAGCTTGGCCAGTCGGTCTTAAGGGATGTCAGGCTCGCTATATACAAAAAACTGCTTGCCCTTTCAAATGACTTTTACTCTGAAATGCAGACCGGAGAACTTGTCTCAAGGGTTACCTTTGATGTAGGGATAATAGTAAATTCCATAACAGAGGGTCTTACAGACCTTTTATTTCAGCCAATACAGCTACTGGTCTATCTTGCGATGCTCATGTGGATAAAGATATACTTTTCTATTTCATGGGCATTGACCTTTGTTACCATTCTGGTGGTTCCTTTAGTGGTATATCCGGTTATAAGGATAGCCAAAAAACTTAGGAAGATTTCTACAGCTACTCAGGAAAGTATGTCAGATATCAATTCTTCATTATTCGAGACCATATACGGGATCAATATAGTTAAATCCTTTTGCGCTGAGGACTATCAGACACAGAAATTCAGCCTTTACAATCAGAGATATTTTAAGATGCTCATGAAATCCGTTAAGCGTATGGCAATCATAAATCCACTCGGAGAATTTGTAGGGGTTTTAGCTATGGCCATAGTATTGTGGATTGGGGGCAAGGGCGTCCTGAAGGGCCATCTTTCACCGGGGGCATTTATAGCATTTCTGGCAGCACTCCTATCTCTTATAAAGCCCTTTAAACGCTTGAGTAGGCTTTATGCGGTAAATCTTCAAGCTGTAGCAGCCATAACCAGGGTATACAAGATACTGGATAGAACGCCAAGCGTAAAGGAGAAGGAGGGTGCTGTCACATTTAATGGATTCAGGGATTCTATAGAATTCAGGGATGTTGATTTTTCATACAGGGAAGGGGGAGCTGTAGTATTAAAAGACGTTAACCTGTATATTCCGAAAGGGAAGATCCTTGCTATAGTCGGACTTAGCGGCGTCGGTAAAAGCACGCTAGTTAGCCTATTACCCAGATTTTACGACCTAAAAAAGGGCAATATCTTAATTGATAAAAGAGATATAAAGGATTTTACTCTAAGGTCTCTTAGGGAGCGGATAGGGATAGTATTGCAGGAAACCATATTGTTTAATGACTCGGTTCGTAATAACATAGCCTTTGGGGATCCAGACGCGAGATTAGAGGATATTATAAAGGCAGCAAAGGTGGCAAATGCCCATGATTTTATTGTGAAGATGCCCGATGGCTATAATGCCATAGTAGGGGATAGAGGGATAAGGCTTTCCGGCGGAGAAAAGCAGCGTATAGCCATTGCCAGGGCCCTATTTAAAGACCCTCCCATACTTATTCTTGATGAAGCCACAAGTCAGCTGGATTCAGAGTCAGAACGTCTTGTCCAGGAGGCAATCGACAAGCTTATGGCTCACAGGACAGCGTTGGTTATTGCCCATAGGCTTTCTACGGTGGAGCACGCTGATAATATAGTGGTGCTTGAAAAAGGCAGGATAGTGGAGTCAGGTACACACAGTGAACTATTAGGACATTCAGGCCTATATAAGAGATTGCATGAACTGCAGTTTGAGGGGGTTTGAGCAACAGAAAGTGCTTGCAAAAGAAAGAGGGTATGTTATAATATCTTCCCTAAATATGAGGTCACAGGTAGATAGAAAAGTTATTTTTTATGGTATAGGAAAGTATGAAATATTTTTCTAACCACTGAAAATCGCATACAGTTATCCTCGAAAGCGATTTTCTTGAAGGAGGCAAACTAGTGGATATAGAGTTAATCAAACAATTGTTAGAGGCAGGGGCCCATTTTGGCCACAATCGAAGCCGATGGAATCCCAAGATGAAGCGGTTTATCTTTGGAGAACGCAGCAAGATTTATATTATAGACCTTGAGAAAACTGCCGAGTTTCTTGCTAAGGCCAGGGAATTTATGAAGGATATTGCATCAAGAGGAGAGACGGTGCTTTTCGTAGGCACTAAGAAACAGGCACAGGATATTATAGTCGAATCGGCCCAGCGTTCGGGTATGTATTTTGTTAAGGATAGATGGCTTGGCGGGACGCTTACGAATTATAAGACTATCCGGAATAGTATAAAAAGACTCAAGGAAATCGAGGCCATGGAACAGGATGGCACTTTTGAGGCTATTACAAAGAAGGAAAGAGCGATACTTACTAAAGAGATGGAAAAATTAAGGAGAAATCTCCAGGGGATAGTGAATATGAAAAAGATGCCCGAGGCGATGTTCGTTGTAGACGCCAAGAAGGAAGAGATCGCTATCAAGGAAGCTAAAAAACTCTCCATTCCCATAGTAGCTATCCTGGACACAAATGCAAACCCGGATTACATAGATTATCCTATACCCGCAAATGACGATGCCATGCGTTCCATAAAGCTTATAACAGGGCTTATTACAGATAGTATAATGGAAGGAAAAAAACAATTCGACCAGTCAGAACTTGAGATCGGAAGAGCACACGTCTGAACTCCAGTCACACTGATATATCTCGTATGCCGTCTTCTGCTTGAAAAAAAAAAAAAAAAAAAAAAAATAAAAAAAAC
>CAJVXD010000090.1 GCA_913009675.1 uncultured bacterium
CTTCCTCTTTCTTTTCTTCTTTTTTTTTTTTAATGATACGGCGACCACCGAGATCTACACTCTTTCCCTACACGACGCTCTTCCGATCTGAAGACCATGCGTTCGCCTGCAGGCCCAAGCGTTTTGAATACCCCCAGTATGGCATTAGAGACGGCCATCTTTAATGAGAAATCGTAGCTGTCCTCTTTTTTAGAGACCTCCCTATAGCCCAATGTAGCCAAAAGTTCGCTTTTAGTGATCCTGTGGTGTCCACCAGGGGTCTTAAGGGTCCGCAATTTACCTGCATAGATATAATTCTTTACGGTCGACAGGCTTAGATTAAAATATCCTGCGGCCTGTCTTGGTGTAAAATAGATTTCTCTCCCGAATATCTTTTTCATATCTCTCCTCGCAATGAGCACTTATTTTACGAAAATATCTGATTTCCGTAAAGTAACTGTCTCTGTTTAGCTTTAGGTGCGAATTAGCCCTCATTTGAAATTAATCGATTTTATGTATTTTTAAACGTTTTATATAAAGACCCTACCCCAATATTTCAAAACCCTTATTTAAAAACTAAACCGGCTTGTAATATTTTCCGTAGTAGTATTGCGGGTAGGAATATGTATCGTTGGTAAGTGAGATATTATTTACAACAACACCGAGTATCTTAGCATTTACCTTTTCCAATAATTCCTTGGATCTGATCAAGAGGGCCTTTGTTGTCCTGCCTCCTTCGGTTACCAATAGCGTCCCTGTACACATACTGGATAAGACTGCCGGATCAGTAACAAGGCCCACGGGAGGGGTGTCAAATATTACCTTAGAGAATCGGGCCATGGCATTTTCTAAAAAAATCTTCATATTAGTTGACGAGAGCAGCTCTGCCGGCTTATTAGCGAGGCCCCCCGAAACAACAAAGGAGAGATTATCTATTTTATCTGGGTGTTTGAGGATGCCCTCGAAATTCCTTTCTCCTGACAGAAACTGCAAAAGGCCTGATTTATTGCTTTCCTTAAATATAGAATGTATCCTGGGCTTTCTCATATCCGCATCCACCAATAGGACCCGCTCCCCGCTATTCGCTATCATTATTGCCAGATTTACAGCTGTAAGGGTCTTGCCCTCCCTGGGGATAGAGCTCGTAACGGTTATAGTCTTTGCAGTGCTTGAATCATCCAGAGAGAAGAAAAGATTGGTCCTCAGCGTTCTGTAGGCCTCGGCAGCAAGAGAATGCAGATCCTTTTCGACAACACGATCTATATCTTCTTTAGTTATGTTCTTGCCATCGGGCCTGATACTGGGGATAGACCCCAATATAGGCAGTTGTAACAATCCTTCTATCTCTTTAGGATCCCTTATGGTAGTATCCATGTATTCCCTTAAGAACCCGAGGCCCATGCCCCCTACAAGCCCCACTATAATCGATAGTGCTATATTCAACCTTTTTCTTGGCCTAATAGGCCTTCTGGGCACCTCGGCCAGGTCTTGCACGCGCACATTATTCGTCTGCACCTGACTTGATATGGAGGTTTCTTTTAACCTATTTAAAACAATCTGCAGGATACGTTCATTGGTTTCGAGTTCCCTTTTTAACACATTGTAATTTATTATCTTTCTCTCCAGTTCGAGTGCCCCCTTTTTTTCTTTCTCCATGGCATCCTTGAATTTTTTCTCTTCTTCAAGACTGGATTTGTACTCTGTTACAATCTCGCCTTTCATGCGTGATTCAAGATAGTTTATACTCCCCAGAAGCCTGATCATCTTAGGGTGTTTAGATTTGTAAACTTTTTTATATTCAACAAGGATGGCCTTTTCTTTTAAATATTCGGCCTTCATCTGCTGGAGGGTCTTATTGTCTGTCAGGAGTACCGGCATATTTTCGAGATTTAAATTCCCCTTTGCGTCAATCACGCTCTTATATATATTCTCGGCCCTTATCCTTCTTTTTTGGGCGTCCAGGTAATCTGTATTTAGCTTTAGCAATGCGTCACTGACCATATTCTTCTGGTTTTCTAAAGAGATGATACCGCTCTTTTCTTTGTATCTCTGAAGCGCCAATTCTGATTTATTAACCTTCTTTTTCTGGGTATCGACTTCTCCCTTGAGCCAATCTTCAGCCTGACGCGATAATCTCATCTTTAAGGCGAGGTTTGAATCGGCATATACCTTTGCAAATTCATTAGCTATACGGGAGGCCCATCTCGGATCCTGATCGTCTACCTGTATCACCAAGATCCTGGTATCCCGCACCAGTTCAACGTGTAATCTTTTAAGGAGGGCCGTGACAGGATCCTTCATCTTTCTAAATTCCTTCCTTCTCAAAAGATTCAGGTTCTTTATGACATGATGGGTAGTTCGTCTGCTCCTTATGATTTCCTTCTGTGTGTCTATGTAGTCTCTATATGCAAAATAGTTGGACTCTCCGAGTTTTACTACATCCTTCAGCGATAAGACATTGGGGCTTTCTGCATCTATTATAACGGTAGCCGTGGCCCTGTAGACAGGTTCCTGCATAAAACTTGCTATCGTAATTGTAGTAACGCTTACAAGGAAAAAACTTATAACGATCCATTTCCTGCGTCGTAATATGGAAATGTAATCTTTTATATGTATATCTTTGCTCATCTGCATATTTAATAAGCACTTAGCTTACGAAAATCAAAGATTTACGTAAGCTAACCTCTCTTTATTGTTATAAAGGTTCGAATTAAAAGAAACTCTCCGGCACAACAATAATATCTCCGGGTTTTAAGGAGATATCTTTGCTTTTATCTCCTTTCTTTGTTATATCCGTAACCTTTATAGGTATAGTAACCTGCTGGTTGTCTTCAACGCGTATTACCTTTGTCCCGTTTTTGGCGGCACCCTCTTTAAAACCGCCTGCCATCGTTATTGCCTCTATCACCGTGGTGGGCCTGTCTTTAAAGAGTTCGTATTCGCTGGGTTTGTTTACAAAGCCCATGACAAATACCTTTTCCGTTCGGTACTGCTCAATAAAAACATTTACCTGAGGATCAACAAGATAACCCTTTTGTAATAACGACCTTATCCTTTCTTGTATCTTATTTACCGTCAGGTCTTTTACATCAACCGAGCCCAGTAATGGAAACGTAATGTCACCTTTTGGGCTAACCCTTGTCTTTGTGGTAAGGTCAGGTTGTTCGTATACGGTTATCAAGAGGATATCACCTCTATTTACCTTATATTCTTCGGAAGAATAGGCAACGCTGGAGATTGAAATCAGGAGTAGCGGCAATAAAAAGCTTAAGTATCTCATATTATTTATCAAAACTCTGCCTTGGCAGTAACTGTAATCAGATTCTGCTTGTATTCGAAAATATCAAAGTTTGAATCCCTTATGATATGTTCGAGATGTAAAGTCAATGTAAACCATTTCTTCAGATAATATCTTAAACCAACCCCCATGGAATAATACTTATCCTTTCTTTTGGCAGTCTCTATCCCCTCTGTACTTTCTCTGGGATAAGAGTTTATCTGATATATGCCTGTAATAAAACCGAGCAATCTGTTATTGAAATAATGATCAAATACCCATGAAAGATTTTCAATCTTGTAATAATTATTTACGTCATAGGTAGATTCTTCGGCTGAACGCAGGAATGAAAGCTTCACGGTATTCTTCCCGGAAAATTTATGTGTGATGTCGGCATACAGTACTGCAGTATCAAAATCGGGTTCGCTGTCGCGTTCGTAATTCCTCAGCTGATATCCTGTCTTTATAGTAGCTGTTGTCTTAGGAGTCAGTTCTCCTATAGCACCAATTAGAAACTGATGGTAGTTCGAATCCGAACGTGTATCCTCACTATATCTAATCTGTGCAAAGTCATATTCCAAGAGAAGCCGCGTCTTTCTAAATGTCTGATGGGTAAACATAAGAGAATAGATATTATCCCGTCTGTCATAGAGTTCGTAGCTGGGACTGGATTTATAATTACGAATGAAATTCTCATAGCCCAGTTCTATACCAAGCTTATCCCTTTGCAGTTTTGCGATAATACCTGCACTATTGTCATCCCTTTTTACCCGCGTAACATCCTCTGTACTTGGCCTCTCAAATACGCGTTTAAAGTCCTCATGTATCGTAAAGGTGGCATCCTGCCAGTTGATATCAAGCGAAGTGGACAGATAATGATCCGTAGCATCCTGAGAGGTATTGTCCATGAAGCGGTTGATAGCTGCATGGTAGTCAAATTTGAAGAGGTTGCCGTACACAGGCCATTCAAGAGAAAGGCCTGGAGTAAGAGTGACTATAAAATCGTCCTTTTCATCGTTCGAATTCAGAAAGACATTATCATCATATTGAAGTTTTGTTTCTACATAAGGGTTTAATTTTGCCTCTCCTATTTTAATCCCTTCTGCAGCAAATAATGCCTGGTCAGTCAAAAAAAACATACATAAGAAGCTAACAAAAATAAAAATCCGGTATACTCTTTTCATATTCAGCACCTCTCGTTATTAGTAAGTTTAGTTCGATTTTAAACGATTTTAGCTAAAAGTATACCAGATTTAAAAAGCTTTGTCAATACTTTTTTTTAATACTTTTTTATAAATAATGCATGGTCAACTCCTTATTAAGGCCATTGTTTCTGACCTTGTTTTTGAATTTTCTTTAAAAATGCCCCTTACTGCACTCGTAATTGTCGAAACTCCTGATTGTTTAACCCCCCTCATGCTCATACAAAGATGTTCGGCTTCAATAATAACCATGACACCCATAGGTTTAAGCTTTTTCATCACCACCTCAGCTATATCCGTAGTCAGTCTTTCCTGGACCTGTAAGCGTTTAGAGAGTGTCTCAACAACCCTTGCCAGCTTGCTCAAACCCGTTATTCTGTTATTCTTTGGCACATATGCTATATGCGCTTTACCTATAAAGGGTAAAAGATGATGTTCGCACACAGAATATAAAGGTATGCCCTTTAAAAGCACGATCTCATCATGTTTCTCAGCGAGAAGGATCTCTAAGTCCTTAGAAGGGTCCCTTCTGACCCCGCTGAATATCTCCTCATACATCTCAGCAACACGCTGAGGTGTCTTTTTAAGACCTTCTCTCTTACAATTTTCCCCTATCGCCTCCAGGATCATCCTTACTGCCTTTTCTATCTTTGCCTTATCCACATCATCCTCCTTAAATGAGCACTTCACTTACGAAAATCGAAGATTTTCGTAAGTGAATCTTCTCTGTTTAGCTACCACGAAGGTGCGAATTTGACCCCACACCCAGATACTACGAAGTGTCACTTCTAGTATCTGGGTGTGGGGTAAGTTCGGCCGGATGACTTACAGAAATTTCGAAAAAATTTCTGTAAGTCATGGCCTCACTTACTTCCCTATGCAAAACTCTGAAAATATCTTATCCAGGGTCTCTTCAGTTATGGTATGTCCTGTTATCTTGCCAAGGGCCTCTATAGACGAATGGACATACGCCGCAATATAATCCACCGACATTCCATCTTTAAGGCTTGTTACTGCCCCATTTATGTTTTTGAGAGAATGGCGTAATATCTCAAGCTGTCTATCATTAGAAACACTTGCAAAATCTGCCGTTGGCACCTTACCCCTAAATACAGTACCTTTAATCTTGTCTTCCAGTTTATCAATACCCGATAATTTAATCGCTGATACATACACTATAGGATACATCGGAAAAACACTTTTTACGATATTTAAATCTATAGATTTCTTTAGATCTGTTTTATTTATAACTATTATCGCCTCTTTCCCCTTTATACTACGCATTATATCAAGGTCCTGCTTCTTTAGCCTTCTGCCATAATCCAAAACCAGATCGGAAGAGCACACGTCTGAACTCCAGTCACACTGATATATCTCGTATGCCGTCTTCTGCTTGAAAAAAAAAAA
>CAJVXD010000091.1 GCA_913009675.1 uncultured bacterium
TCTTTTTTTTTGCCATAACCTAACTTTCGGCGCATCGCCCCACAAACCTTCCAGTTTGTAAAAAGCCCTTGTCCCGCTATCAAATATATGCGCCACTACATCATATGCATCAATAAGTACCCATCTTGCTTCCTTGTAGCCTTCAACACGGGGGGACGCCTGTCCTGATATTGCAAGCCCCTGTCGTATATTATCGCTGATCGCCTGTGCCCGTTTGGCTGAGCTTGCACTAGATAGGATAAAAAAATCCGTCATGCTGGAAATCTTTCTCATGTCCAACACCACTATATCTTCCGCTTTTTTATCCCTCGCAAGATCTGCTACTAACAGCGCCTTTTCTCTTGATCTCACTTAACTCGCTTCCCTAGTCAACTTCACAGCTTACCACTCATCTCATCAAAACTAAGGGTGCCTTAGAGACGGCTGTATATAAAGTGACCTATGATCATCTACGATATCTCTATTATTTGCCTAAAATGCGGAACATGCTGGTACCGCATGTAGGACATTTGCCTTTCATCGCCCTTCTCCCGTTCTTCATGGTTACTTCCTTGGCTTCTGACATTTCCTGTTTCGCTTTACACTTTACGCAATAACCCTGCGCCATTCTGCACCTCCCTTCTGTCAAGTTCTCATAACTTTAACACAATATTATAAAATTGTCAAGCCCTCGCTCGTCTTTTCCATAATCGGTGAGCCAACGGGGTATCAGTTAACACCGGAAACATTATATCTTCCTGTATAATCTATGCGCATAGATGTAATCTGCTACACGCCCCGGTACCAGCTTCCTTATCGGTCTATTATTTCCGACCATCCGGCGAATGGCGGTTGCTGAAATATCCCTGGCATCTACATCTATGACCATAAAGCCTGACGGAACATTTTTTATTGCAAAACCCGGCCTTTTAACGATTACGAACTTGCAAAGTCTTGCAATGGTGTCAAGGCCCTTCCACTTATGTATGTCCCTTAGAGAATCCGAACCTGTGATAAAAAATATCTCGCCGGCAAAACCGTATCTTCTCCTTAGCTGTTTTAATGTCTCCAGCGAGTACGACCGCCCTTTTTTCCTTACCTCGATATTCGAGACCTCAAAGAATCTCTTGTTCGCAATGGCGAGCCTGACCATATTGTATCTATCTCTCGCAGCCGTAATCCTGATATCCGTTTTATGGGGGCTGACATAGGCAGGGATAAATATTACCCTGTCCAGCCTAAGTTTCTGATAAACCTTTTTTGCGAGATACAGATGACCGTAATGTACAGGATCGAATGTCCCGCCCAGTATACCGATTCGCATAATACCGTAGATTCCGACATCCTTACGGACGCGGCTCTTACTGTTACGAGCCTTGCTCGTCTTCAGGCAGGGGGACAGGGTGTTGAAGGCTTCTTTATTTTGCGAAACATATGATCAACGGACAACGAAAGAGATTGCCTGTCAAAATAAAAAAGAGTGAGGCCCAGCCCTACAAACAACATATCTTTTGGCCGAACGTCCTTCAATACCCTGTCCCCCTGCCTGAGGGAAACTGTCTACATCATCCCTCTCGCAATCTCAAACAGCCTTTATCGCACACCGAAAGTCTGCTAATCTGGAGAAGCGATAATTCAATATATTCAATCTATAGGGCATGTATCGCACGATTGTGCAGGGCCTCGGAGGCCTCTTGAATTACCTCTGATAACGTGGGGTGTGCATGAATTACACCTGCCAGTTTTTCAGATGTTATGCCGAACTGCACGCATACCGTTAACTCTGCTATCAGTTCTGTAGCGTGAGGGCCTATTATCTGTGCGCCCAAAATCTTATCACTGGCATTATCCACCACTATTTTAACAAATCCATCCAGCTCTCCCAGGATATGTGCCTTTCCAAGCGCTGAAAACAAAAATTTTCTCGAACGGGCATCAAGCCCGTTATCCTTTGCCTTTTTTTCGCTCAAGCCCACCGTCGCTATCTCCGGATGTGTAAAAATACAGTTCGGCACGACATTATAATCCAGGACCCCTTCTTTATCCTGCATTGCCTCGACAGCGCAAATCCCCTCTCTCGAGGCAACGTGCGCAAGGAGAACACCGCCTGTTACATCGCCTGCAGCGTAAATATTGCTAATACTCGTCCTAAAATTCCTGTCTACCTTTATCCACCCGTTGTTGTTTTCTACCCCTAACGCATCCAGGCCTAATGCCCTCGAATTGGGCGCCCTGCCTACAGCTATAAGCGCCTTTTCCCCCGGCACAGATTCGCCATTAGAAAGCCCTACATTGACGCCGTCTGAAGTCTTGTCTATCTTTTCAACCTTCGTCTTTGTAAATATCCTAATCCCCTTCTTTTTAAAGATTTGCTCTATCTTTCCGGCTATCTCAGCATCCTCATTTGGCAATAGATGCTCCATCATCTCAACCATGGTTATCTCTGAACCAAATGTGCTAAAGATCGAGGCAAACTCACAACCCATAACACCCCCGCCTATAATAACAATGCTCTTCGGGATTTTTTCTAAACCCAGCATATCAGAGCTTGATATTATATATTCGCCGTCGAACTCCATCCCCTGTATCTCAAGAGGAAGCGAACCGCTGGCGATAAGTATACTATTTGCCTCGATCTCTACTTTATTAGTGACTATATGCCCGGGGCCTTTTATCTCTGCCGTTTCTTTTATTAACTCTATTTTTTTTGCCTTCAAGAGCATCTCTACCCCATGGACAAGTCTTTTAACAATGGCGTCTTTTCTTTTGCGGATCCTTAAAAAATCTATCTCGCAGCCCTTTAAATCTATCCCGAATTCCCCTGAACGTTCTATACCGTATAAAACTGAGCTGGACTCGGAAAGCACCTTCGTAGGTATGCATCCCCTGTTCAGGCACACGCCGCCTGTTGTGCCGCCTTCAAAAACGCATACCTCCATTCCTAACTGTCCTGCCCTAATGGCACTAACATAACCACATGGCCCGGAACCAATTATCGCAAGGTCATATCTCTTCATAACATCCCGTAAAGGCTGAAGATTACGATATCTTCAAACTATCAATAACGCTGCGAATGCCCTGTGTAGACCTCTTGAAGGCGGCCTTCTCTTCAGGGGTAAGCCCTGCCTCGACAATACCCTCAACGCCGGAAACACCTAATACAACAGGAACACCTATATAGATATCCTTTTCTCCATACTCGCCATCAAGGTAAACACTGCAGCACATCTTCTTTTTCTCGTCCTTCAGGATCGATTTAAGCATGTAAAAAACTGCTGCTGAGGGTGCAAAATACGCACTGCCGCTCTTCAGATAGGAAACTATCTCTGCCCCACGGCCCCTCGTGCGGTCAGAAAATTCTTTAAAGTCCTTGCCTGACAGTTTTTTTGACCTATCTATCGCCACCATGCTATCCCCGTGACTGCCCATCATGAAGACATTATCGCCTTCCAGGGAAGATAGAACCCCTGAAGCTATATTTATAAACCTCGCCGTATCCAGAACGCCTGCCATGCCTATGACCCTTCTATGGTCGAATCCTGTTGTCTTCATTACAAGATACGTCATGACGTCTAAGGGGTTGGTAACGACGATGATTATCGGTGAGATGCAATGTTTCTTTATACTGCTCGATATGCCTTTCAATACTACGGCATTCCTGGCTAACAGGTCGCTGCGGGACATACCTGGTTTACGAGCAAGCCCTGCCGTAATAACGACTACGTCCACTCCCCGGATGTCATTGATGTCTTCAGAACCTGCTATCTCTGCAGTTGAGCTAAAAACCGGCCTGGCGTCAGAGATATCAAGCGCCTTGCCTTTTGCAAGCCCCGGCACGATATCTAAAAGGATGACATCGGCTAAACCGGAATCCACAATCCTGCCTGCCACCATTGCTCCAACGTTTCCTGCACCAATTACGGCTACTTTCATAAACCCTTTCTGAAATCCTAAATCCCAACATCTAAATTCTAAACAAATTTTAATTTTTTAGCTTCACAATAATTGCATCTGCCATCTGGCTTGTCCCAACAGCGGTCGGGTCATTGCGGTCAGGTTTCAAATCATAGGTAACCTGCTTCCCTTCTTTTATAACATCGCTAACCGCTTTTTCTAACCTGTGGGCCGCTGAGTCCTCTCCCATATATTTCAGCATTAAGACGCCGGAAAGTATCATTGCGCTTGGATTTGCCTTGTTCAGGCCTGCGTATTTTGGAGCACTGCCATGGACTGCCTCGAACAAGGCCACATCATCTCCTATATTTGCACCCGGGGCTACGCCGAGGCCTCCGGCCAGGCCGGCGCACAGATCCGATAGTATATCGCCATAGAGATTGGGAAGGACCAGGACATCGTATAGCTCCGGTTTCTGCACAAGCTGCATACACATATTATCCACTATCCTATCTTCGAATTCGACCCTGCCTTTATACTCCCCTGCCACGTCCCTTGCGGCATCAAGAAATAGCCCGTCGGTTTCTTTCATTATATTTGCCTTATGGACGGCTGTGACCTTCCTTCTTTTATTCTTAAGCGCATAGTCAAAGGCGAATTTGACAATCCTCTTTGAAGCACTTACAGATATAGGCTTTATGCCAAGCGCAGAGTCTTCTTTTATATGTAAACCACTCAGGCTTTCAATATACCCTATCATCTCTTTTGTCTTCTCCACCCCCTTAGCAAATTCTATACCCGCATACAGATCCTCTGTATTTTCCCTGACGACAACAAGGTCTATATGCGAATATCTTGACTTCACGCCATCGTACAACTTACAGGGCCTTAAGCAGGCGTAGAGATCCAGGAGCACCCTCATCCGAACATTTACGGATCTAAACCCTTTGCCAACAGGGGTAATAATCGGTCCCTTTATTGCAACCTTGTTCTTTCTTATGGAATCAAGCACACCCTCAGGAAGGACTGTACCGAATCTTGCAATGGCCTCTTTACCCGCTATCTGTTCTTCCCATTCGATATCCACGCCGGTGGCATCAATACATCGCCTCGCAGCAAGACTAACCTCTCTGCCTATCCCATCGCCCGGGATCAAGGTTACTCTATGTGACAATCCAAACCTCCTTATGGTCTCTCTCGTACCTATTTATCTATCCTTAGTCCCCTGTGTTTCTTGTAAAGGTTGACTATCCCATCCTCTTCTATTAATGCCTTCTGAAATTCATTGAAGGGTTTTATATTCAATACATACCCTTTTGTATTATTGGTCACAGAACCTTTTTTTAAATCCAGGATTATGAAATCACCGTGTTTTATAACATCGGTATCACATTCTACCAGAGGCAGCCCCAGGTTAAAGGCATTTCTATAAAATATCCTTGCAAAACCCTTTGCGAGCACGGCAAGGGCACCGGCATATTTGATCGCCTGAGGGGCCTGTTCACGCGAGGAACCACAGCCAAAATTTCTGCCTGCAACGACAAAAAATGGCTGGCCCTGTGCCTTTTTATAGAAATCCGTGTCTGCGTCTTCGAACACATGCCTTGCAAGCTCTCTGGGGTCTGTGATCGAAAATTTGTACCTCCCCGATATAACAAGATCGGTATTTATATCATCTCCAAATTTAAAAACAGTTCCCTGCATCTGTGTACCCTCTATAGATTTCGTGTCTCTTCCGGATTGCGTATATAGGTCTTGAATGTCTGCTCGCTTATAACCCCGTAGATCGGAAGAGCGTCGTGTAGGGAAAGAGTGTAGATCTCGGTGGTCGCCGTATCATTAAAAAAAAAAACAAAAAAAAAAAGCAAAAAAATAAAACAAAAACAAAAAAAAAAAAAACAGAGAACAGAAAGAGAAATGAGTTGATTAGTCTACGGTACAAAGCGAGAGGAAGAACAGAGAACTAGCCACAGTAG
>CAJVXD010000092.1 GCA_913009675.1 uncultured bacterium
GACCACCGAGATCTACACTCTTTCCCTACACGACGCTCTTCCGATCTATTTCTAATCTGGAAAGAAAGCAAAAAAGACAAAGGGCTATCTTTATTGACAGAAATCTTCTGATATGGTAAGATTTAAGGCCCAATGCGCAAGATAGTTCTAACTTTAATAATTGCAATATGTATGATAAATGGGCCTGCCTTTGCTTACTGGGTATGGACCCCGGAGAGCGGTAAATGGGAAAATCCAAAGTATGCAGCCAAGGATACCCCTCAGGAACAGCTGGACTACGCGGTTAGTTTTTACAAAGAGCACAATTATAAGATGTGCCTGCGTGAGTTCAAGAAATTAATAAAATATTATCCGCTTTCCAAGCAGGCGCCTACTGCCCAGTATTATATAGGGCGTATTATGGAGGATCTGGGTAGGCCTTATGAGGCGTTTAAGGCCTATCAGAAGGTAATAGATCTCTATCCGTATACAGAATCCGTAGAGGAGGTCATAAAAAGGGAGTTCAAGATAGGAGAGGCATTTTTTTCCGGCAAGAAACTAAAGATCCTGGGACCATGGAAGGTCTCGGCCAATGACAAGGCAATAGAGATATTCAAGACAGTTGCAGATAATGCCCCTTACGGGAAATATGCTGATTCAGCTATATTTAAGGCAGGCTTACTTTATAAGAAGATACTTGATTACGATAATGCCGTAATGATGTTTAAGAAGCTTATAGACGATTATCCTGACAGTAAGTTTATCGATAAGGCAAGATACCAGCTGGCAGAATGCTCAAAACGCATGTCTTTACAATCAGATTATGACCAGACACCCACCATAGTTGCACGCAAAGAATTTGAGGATTTTGTAGAGAAACATCCTGAGAGCAGTATGTCAGATGAGGCCAAGAAGATTATCCTAAAGCTTAAAAATAGAGAAGCAGAGAACGCATATAATATAGCAAAATTTTACGAATCAAGAGATATACCTGAAAGCGCAGTGATATATTACAGAGATATAGTCCAAAAATATCCCGATACAGAATGGGCTAAAAAGGCCCAGGGGCGGCTGAATGAAATTCAGAAGAAATAATGTGATACTGAGCGCCATACGCTATACGCTATGCGCTATGCTATTAGCTGGATGCGGCTATACCACGAAGACGATACTTCCCGAAAATATTAAGACCATCCACGTCGACATATTTAAAAACAGTATTGATATAACAAAAGAGGTAAGCGCAAAGGATAAATATGAAGTATACAGGCCGGGTCTCGAGGTAGAACTCAGGGACGCAGTTATAGAAAGGGTTTTTCTTGATGGACATTTAAAGGTGGCATCCAGGGATCATGCCGATGCTATTCTGAAAGGAGAGATTCTCCAGTATAGGAAGGATCCATTAAGATATCAAGACAATGATGTTACGGAATACAGGATAAGTCTGGTTTGTAACGTTAGATTAATAGGTCGTATTGATTCAACGGTTTTGTTTGAAGCTAAGGATATAACAGGGGATACAACCTATTTCACCACCGGATCATTGCAAAAAACGGAGACGCATGCCTTAAAGGCTGCCACCTCAGACCTGGCTCGAAGGATAGTCAATCGAGTAGTTGAAAATTGGTAAGAATAAATTCAGATACTACCAAATAAATCCAAAATTTTGGATTTTGAAATTGGGGTTTATTTAGGATTTGATAGTATTTGGATTTTGGATTTATTAATATGCCTACCAAGATTTTTCCAGCTTACCTTTTCCTTGGTGAAGAGGATTTCTTAAAAGAAGAGGCTATTGAAAAACTAAAATCAAGGCTTTTTGAAACGGATACAAAGGCCTTCGATTATAGCATATTTTATGGGCGGGAAAAGGATTTCAGTATACACAGTCTGCTTGATAGCTTGAATACCGTGCCATTCTTGTCAAAGAAGAGATTGGTTATATTGAAGGATGCAGATTTGCTCTTGGCCGCTCAGAATAAAATTGTAATTTCTTATTTGAAAAATCCAAGACAGAGCTCCGTGTTTATCATTGAATCATCCTTACCCAGCATAAAAGGAGGTTTTCTTTTAGAGGCCTCAAGCCTTGTACGCTTGGTCTACTTTAGAAGATTAACAGGCCCCGCCGTCAATGTGTGGCTTAATAACAAGGCCGCCCAATTCAAAAAAAGGATATCCCCTGAAGCCATTAATATTATAAAGGAGAACCTCTCCAATGACTTAAGGCTTCTCTCTTCAGGTATGGAAAAACTTATTTTATATACTGGTAAAAGGACCCTTATCACAAAAGAGGATGCAGAGAATCTAACAGGTGTGAATGTTTCGCACAGCGCCTTTGACCTTATGACTAGTATTGAGAAGAAGGATGTCAAGAAGGCCTTGAATATATTCTCGTCACTTAAGAAGAACAGAAAAAAAGAGACAGAATTACTGGGACTTCTGGCATGGAATATCAGGATGGTTTTAAGGCTAAAAGAGCTTTCCATGGTTAAGAATAAAATAGATATATGCAGGGCCCTTGGCCTGAATCCCAGGGCATTTGATAGGATTGGGCGTCATGCCTCTGGCTTTAAGAAGTCCAGGGTATTAATCTTATTAGATGAGATACTCAAGGCGGATTTAGATATAAAAACCGGCACCTTGCCGGATCTTGTTGTAGAAAGATTGATAGTAAAGATGTGTACCTGAGCCTAATTAATACGGAACGGCTAATCTAGTTTTCGTTCGGGAAGGCTAGGTCGAAGTTGTAGTTTTTAATAACCTCTTCATCAAGCGGGATTTTTTACGGGATGCCGTGTTTTTGTGGATTGCACCTTTAGAGCTGGCCCTGTCGAACAGGGAGATTAAAAGGTTAAGCTGCTTTTTTGCTTCTTCTAGCTTTTTGGAGCCTATTAGATCCAGGTATTTCTTTGTTTCTGTTTTAAGCTCGGATTTTACAGACTGATTTCGACCGGTCTTTTTTTTCGTTACCTTCATGCTCTTGTAAGATGCGTGCAGTATTGGCATAATTCTGTTCCTCTTTGATAGCTGTTAAAATATCATATGCTGTAGAGTATGTCAAGTTTAAATTCTAAATTCGAAATCCAAAATTCTAAACAAATCCCCCATACCACAAGGGTACGGGCCGGCAAATCCTAAATTCCAATGTTCCAAACTTCGAAGTTTGGGATTTGAAAAATTGGTGAATTAGAATTTGTTTAGAATTTAGATATCAGGGTTTAGGATTTGTAAATATTATGTCTAAAAAGCACATCTTAAAATCCGCAGGGATTATAGGTTCTGCTACGGTTGTGAGCAGGGTGTTGGGGTTTGTGCGGGATGTCCTGATTGCCAGGTTTTTCGGGACCGGGCGATATGCCCAGGCCTTTGTAGTGGCATTCCGTATACCGAATATGCTCAGGGATCTAATAGGAGAAGGTGCTACCAATGCTGCCTTTGTCCCTGTCCTGAGTGAATATTATCAAAGGAGGAAAAGAGAGGAATTCTGGCATCTTGCAAATGTGCTGTTGAATGTAATGCTAATTGTCCTTGCTGTTGTGACATTTCTTGGAGTGGCCTTTGCACCTTTAATCGTGCGCCTGATAGCCCCGGGTTTTATAGCCGATCCTGAGAAATTGAGGATTACAATATATCTGACGCGTTTTATCTTCCCTTACATATTGCTGGTGGGTCTTCTGGCCTATAGTATGGGGATATTGAATTCTTTGAAGCATTTTTCGGCGCCCGCGTTTGCACCTGCTATCCTGAATCTCACCATTATAATCGGCCTTTTACTAAGGCAAGGCAATATTTCGGCCCTTGCATCAAGTATTTTAATAGGAGGCGTTATTCAACTTGCTGTCCAGATCCCGGTTTTATATAGTAAAGGCTTCAGGTTTAATTTTGCAAGTGGTATCTTCCATCCGTCTGTTAGGAGGATAGAGATATTGTTATTACCGAGGATTCTAGGCTCATGCGTTTATCAGATAAATATTTTTGTGAATACGATGCTTGCATCCCTTGGCCGCATAGTTGGTGAAGGAGGTGTGGCGGCGCTTTATTATGCCAACAGGATATTTCAATTCCCCCTGGCCATATTTGGCATAGCCCTGGCCCAGGCAGTACTCCCGACTATGTCCAGAGAGGCCCTTGAATCCGGACTTGAAAAATTGAGGGAAACGCTCTCATTTTCATTGAGGGCAGTAAATTTTATTATGGTGCCTGCTTCATTTGGTTTGATGGTGATGGCCGGGCCCATAACCAGCACATTATTTGAAAGGGGTATGTTTGGTAGTTATTCTACATCTATAACGAGTAATGCCCTTGTGTTTTATTCTATAGGGTTATTTAGTTATGCGGGGATCAAGATCCTTGTTTCATGTTTTTATTCCTTGAAGGATACGGTTACACCTGTAAAGACTGCCAGCGCCTCTCTCTTGCTTAATATACTCCTCGGTGTCATATTTATGTTCCCGTTAAAGATAAGCGGCCTTGCCCTTGCGACCTCTATCTCAGGAAGTTTTAATTTTTTCATGTTATTTTATATATTGAATAAAAAGATCGGTAGTTTAGGAGGAAGGAGGATATTCAGTTCTTTCGTAAAGGTCTTCATGGCAAGCCTTGTAATGGCCTGTATCGTCTATCTTTCTGCGTTTAAAATGGGATTGAATCTTTTTGTCGTCATCTTTCTGGGCATAGTAAGTTATGTCCTGTTCGCATTTATTTTTGGCATCAGAGAGGCAGGAGAGTTTTTAAGATGGGCCTTAAGGAGAAACTAAGAGATATACCAAGGTCCCCCGGCGTATATTTGATGAAGGACGGTAGAGGTCAGGTATTATATATAGGTAAGGCCAAGGACCTGTCCAAAAGGGTCTCTGGTTATTTTAAAGAAAACAGGCCCAGGACACGTCGTCAGGCATCGCTGCTGGAGCACGTAAAAGATCTGGACTATGTGATTACTGTATCGGAAGAGGAGGCCCTTATATACGAAGCAAATCTTATAAAAGAAAAAAGGCCAAGGTACAATGTTGAGCTCAAAGATGACAAGAGCTTTCCTTTTTTGAAATTGACTTTAGGTGAACGATACCCAAGGCTTATTATTAGCAGGAAGAGACTTGATAAAGGGGCCAGGTATTTCGGCCCCTATACGCGCGTGAAACTTTTACGCAAGGCCCTGGCTATAATGAAAGGTATCTTTCCCCTGAGGACATGCAGGAAGATGCCTGACCATGTATGCCTTTCTTACCATCTTGGGCAGTGCAGAGGCCCCTGTATCGGGGAGATTGACGAGAAGGGATACAGCGAGATTGTGCGGCAGTTGATATTATTTTTAGAGGGTAAAAAGATAAGGCTCTTGAAAGAATTGACGAGGACCATGAATGAGTTGTCCGGGGAGGAACGATTTGAAGAGGCCGTTATTATAAGGAACAGGATAGCTGCGCTGTCAGAGGTGCCTGGTAAGAGGCTTCGGGAGTACAGTGGCTATGGCGATGTTGCAGTTAAGTTAAAGAAGCTTTTACGGTTGCCAAGGTTACCCCTAAGGGTTGAGGCCTTTGATATCTCGAATATCTCAGGCAAGCAGGCTTCAGAGATCGGAAGAGCGTCGTGTAGGGAAAGAGTGTAGATCTCGGTGGTCGCCGTATCATTAAAAAACAAAAAAACAAAAACACAATTTACTAAAAAAGAGATGATAACAATTCTGATGTCCTTTGCTACGCACCAA
>CAJVXD010000093.1 GCA_913009675.1 uncultured bacterium
GTGTGAATATTTTTTTTGCCGCGAAGTTATTCGCTGCCCTGAATAAAAGAAAATACCCAAGCGGTGAAACAGGATTGGTTATCTGATCGCTAATAAGATGCAGTGTGAGACTAAGGGTTACGCTGGCCCATACAAGACCAAGCCTGAAAAAGAATACAGCCAGCCACATAATCATTAAGAGCTCATAAGAATGAAAGATCAAAAACAGTTTTTTGAAATCCTTACGGGCATCTTCACACGCTAAATAGACTTTTTTAAGGTTAAAGCTCACCCCCTTTTCTCTTAGATAATCAATATAATGATCCGCATCCATAAAGACACCTGATATCAGAAACCACAATGAAGCAGAAGACGAATGTGTGTATCTATACAATATAGCGCTGCCTGTAAGAGATATGATTACATGTCCGGGTATCCTCATTGCAATCTCGTACCGTCATAAGGGCAATATTTCACACTGCCGGGAAATATCCTCCTGCATTTCGGGCACATTACCTTCAGGGGCCTTTGCCCTTTCCTTTTGCCTGGAGACGCAGAGGTGATGCGTCTTTCATCCTGACCTTGTGCGATAGTGCTGTTTCTAATCTTGCCCCTTTCTATTATAACAGGGATCTCTGCCTCCAGCATCTTTATCCTCTGAGAGGCATAAGGATGACTCCTCAAAAAAACAAGTCCCATGTCTCTGTCTTTAGTCTCTTTTATTTTTTTTAAAAAGGACACCATGGCATAGGGGTCATAGCCGGCCTTATAGGCGTATTTAGCCCCGAGCCTATCGGCTAAAAGCTCATCCTTCCTGGAATAACCAAGCATTATGAGATTATAGCTTAGGGAGACCGCTTTTTGCAGTTCGCCGAGCCCGCCCTCTCTGGCAGCTATGTTCATTAATATGTCATAGCCAATCTGCGCCTGCAGCTTCTTTACGATATGTCTTGCGGCCACATGTCCTATCTCGTGTCCTATTACGCAGGCAAGTTCATCATCAGTAGTATCTTTTATGACCCCGGAGTTTATATAGATATAGCCGCCGGGGCTCGTGAAGGCATTCAGGGCGTCATCCTTTATTACGTTAAAATGATAGACGATGTTCCTTCTGTCGGATACCTCTGTAAGCCTTTTCCCTATCCTTTTGACCTTGTTTATTTCTTCCGGATCCTTACTGAGCTTGAATTGATTCGAGATCTTACCAGCGAGTATCCTGCCGATGGATACCTCGACAGCAGTGGGGATAAATATAAATTCGTTGCGGCCTGTTGCACGATTATAGGTAGTGGTACAGCCTGATAAGATTAAGGATGAGGCAAGAAATGCGATTATCAGACATCTAAACATACGGTTTTTCTCGTTTTTGTCCAAAAGAATAAATATCTGCCTAATTAGGGGGTGCCTCCTATGAAAGTAACCTCTCTACGATGGAGCTTACAATCCTCCCGTCGGTCCTGCCCTTTAATTCTTCCATGCCTAACTTCATAATCTTGCCAAAGTCAGATTTAGAACCTGCGCCCGTTTCAGATATGATTCTTTTTATGGCGCCCTCGATTTCTTCTTCGCTCAGCTGCTCGGGTAGATAAGTCCTGAGTATTTCCAGCTCCTTTGTCTCTTTTTCTACGAGATCCGCCCTGCCGCCCTTTTTAAAACTCTCTATGGAATCCTGGCGCTGCTTTGTCTGTTTTGCCAGCAACCTCAAGACCTCACTGTCCTCCAGGGCCTCCGTTCTTTTCTCTATCGAGAGGTTCTGCATAGAGGCAATTATCATACGCAGGGTAGACGTACGTATGGCGTCTCTGTTTTTAATAGATGCCCTTAAATCTCCGGCTATTATCTTTTCAAGTCTTTCCATTTAAAAACTCCTGTATCTATAGGTCTACCTTCTTCCCTATTTTTTTATACATTAGGTCGCATAGAAATTTTAAAAACGTATTTTTATTATCCTCCTCAATCTCTCCAAACTCAATACCCGCGCTGTAAGATTGCTTTTGAGCATCGCCTACCTCACTGGACCAGAGCACGATACCGCTAAGGTGAGCAGGGTTTAATGCCTCAGGGATAAAGAGCTCGAGGTCCAGCTTGCTCCCTGTCTGGATCTTCTCCTCTGTGAAGAGCTGCATCCCCCCGGCACTCAGGTCCTTTGTTATGCCGGTTTTTTCCACCCTCACCTCTCCCTGAACACAGTAGGTTACCTTTACTGCAATCTCGAACCGTATAAATCTCCTTTTTTCTCTCATAGTCAAGCCAGCCTTTTGATTGTGAATTGCGGAGGGGCTATAATTTTATATCTTAGCCCTGCTTCCTCAAAGAGTTTCCTGAAACTTTTATCGGCATAACGGCCGCTGGTTATGAAGGTCTTTATCCTGGCATTTACTATCATCTTGGCGCAGAGGATGCATGGCGAATGGGTGCAATATATGCTGCTCTCGGATATATCTATTCCATGCAGGCCTGCCTGTATTATTGCATTCTGTTCAGCATGTATGGCACGGCATATCTCATGTCTTTCTCCTGATGGGATATTATTTTCGTCCCTCAAACATCCCAGTTCCCGGCAGTCCTTTACGCCGCTCGCTGCTCCGTTGTAGCCTGTGGTAAGGAGCCGTTTATTCCTGACTATTACAGCGCCTACATGGTGCCTGAGACAGGTTGAGCGCTCAGCCACAAGATAGGCCATCTTCAAAAAATATTCGTCCCACTCAGGCCTTTTCAGGATGTGTGCCTTTCTTAATCGCCTCATCTATCCTTTTATGGAATCCCTCTATAGTCGAATCATTTATAATTAATCTATCCGCCAGGTTAAGACATTTTTTAAGCTGCTGATTCTCAAGGGCGTCTATGTTTTCCTCGCCCTCTTTTTCGATAAATTCTTCCAATGTCCCGGCATCCCCTGGTCTCTTTCTTTTTATGCTTCTTTTAAATCGAATCTCTATGGGCGCATCTATGGCTATTAATACAAAATCGTCTATCTCTCTAAGGACCTGGACCTCGGATGGATTCCTTATGGAATCAACTACATGATCTTCGGTTTTCGTTAGTCCCTCTATTATCCTGACGGCCAGAAACGAAGCACCGTTTTTACGCCTCAGCTCGTTCCCCAGATTGATGAGGTTTTCGCGCACTGGCTGAATCCCCAACCTCTTTGCCTCTTCTCTTAATGCATCCGAGAGCGAATGATAGATAAAACCCTTTGATCTTAGATAGAGCGCCGCTTCTCCTTTTCCTGATGCATTGGGGCCTGTGAGACCAATAACCATTATTTGGCACCAGCCTTAAGATACCGGCACGCAGAGACTATTTAACTACTGTGCCTGTTGGGATATCTTTATCGGGGCACAGGATGGCCAGTGTCTCTCCATCCTGTGCCGCAAGTATCATCCCTTTGCTTTCTACGCCTCTGATTACAGCAGGTTCCAGATTATCTACAATAACCACAAGACGGTTTTTCAACTCCTCAGGGCTATATGACCTCTTTATACCGGCCACAACCTGCTTTTCTTCACCCCCAACGTCGAGTTTCAAAACATAAAGCCTGTCTGCATTAGGATGGTTTACGACATCTTTTATCCTCGCTATCCTTAAGCTGAGTTTTCTGAAATCCTCTATCGAAATCACGATATTACATCCTTAATCTTTGCAACTCAGAGAACATAAGTCCGCATATATATTCCAGAAATTTATTTTTCATCTCAGGATCTATTTCTTCAAATTTAATGCCTACATCTATCCTGCCTTCTTTTTCGTCAGCTGTCCATATAACCTTGGTGGTACAGGGTATCGGGTCTTTTAAAGTCGGGAGATAGAGCCTCAGCTCAAGCCACGTGCCTTTCTTAACGGCCTTGTTTACTAATGCGCGTATACCTCCGGGGCTTATATTCTTTGTGACGGCCTTTTCCATGAGGTCCTGCGAAGCCCTTATTTTATAGCTAAAGTCTATTCCCTTGTCAATCCTGATAAATCTTCTCCTCTCTTCTGTCATATTACAACCCCTTCTAAAACAATTGGACAGATTCAAATTTCATAAAATCTTCGCCTACTATAACCTCTCCTGCGAATTCCTGTTTACACGGACCCAATAGATCATACTGGTCACATATAGGATACATGTGCAGCAGCACCAGTTTTTTCACATTAGAGCGATGCGCCACTTTTCCCGCTTCTCCAGGAGTAAGGTGCCCGTTCATTTTCATCTCATCGGGAAAGGAACATTCCAATAGACAGAGGTCGGCGTCCCTTGACAGCTCTATAATCTCATCGCAATAGTCTGTATCTCCGGAATAAACAAGGATATTCCCGGCGGGAGAGATAATCCTGTACCCCATACTGCCATCATGATGGCGCAGGGTCCTTGCAGATATCTTAAAGCCCCCTATGTCCAGGTCTTTATTCTCTATCTCCTTCAACTCTAACGTATATGTATCGCTCCATATAGTCTTTCCGTATAAACGCTTAAGATTTTTATAATAGTCCATAAGCCCTGATGGTCCATAGACAACCAGGGTCTTTCTTCGGACACTCGGGGGTATTTTAGCGGCAAAGAGTATTGTCCCGAGGTCGGCTATATGGTCCATGTGTAGATGCGTATAAAACAAAAGGTCTATATTAAGGAAGTCTACGCCGAGATGAAGGAGGTTTTTTAGACTTCCCGGCCCAGTGTCAAAAATAGCACATTTATCTCCTAATTCGACGGATACACATGGTGAATTCCTGCGTTTAGACGGGACCCCCGTACCTGTCCCTATCAAGGTTACAGCCATAGCATATCATCTCTCCTCACTCATCTCTATAGTTATTCAAATATGTCAGCAGCATTGCCTCATAGTGAGGTTTCATTTTAAAAAATCTGACACCTGCATAGAATAAACGTCTGCCCTGTGCATCATAAGTTTTAAGGTCCTTTGTCCAGACAACCTGTCCTGTTAATGTCACAGGTTTTGAAAAATCAGGGAGGT
Source organism: uncultured bacterium (assembly GCA_913009675.1). Classification (GTDB taxonomy): domain Bacteria; phylum Omnitrophota; class Gorgyraeia; order Gorgyraeales; family Gorgyraeaceae; genus CAJVXD01. The sequence continues at coordinate 4,938 of CAJVXD010000093.1, forward strand.
CTATTTCCAGATTCAGGGAATCTTTTTGTTTCAATCTTTCATATGTCAGAAGACACAACCCTTTTCGCGAGATATCGCCTGTCTTGGTCTTAACTGTGTGGGGAGGCCTGTGTGAAAGGTCGTACCTTATCCTTAATTCATTTCTAAATCTGACAAACCTTCTTCTTTCCCTTAAGAGCCAGAACTTATTAACCAGCCCGTGTGTTATATCTTTTCTGAATCTGCGTTCTTCTTTCCAGAGCAGGATTAGTATAAGGGCGCAGATAATCAGTGCTATCGTGTACACAAGATACATCGCTTAGACCTCTATGAGTTCATATTGAGCAGAGCCAAGTTTTATCTTTTCGGCATGGCGTATCTGCGTCAGGGGGTCTATCTCGGGATAAAGCTGCCTAAACCTATCTATCCCCACAATATCAAGAGACGCCTTATCGACCGCTACAGGGTCAAGCCCCCCTATTATTCCCACGTCAGGTGCAATAGGCATCTCATCCCTTGACATGCAGTCACAGTTCTTCGTCATATGGTAAAGGATGTTGATGCATGTGATCCTTGAGTCCAGGGCATTTTTTACCCCTAACGTATATTCTACCATTTTTTCCTGAAACCTTACAACATTTTCGTCATATTTATTTTGATTGCGCTGTAACGACAGGCAATCGTGCATTCACGACAAGATCGGAAGAGCGTCGTGCAGGGAAAGAGTGTAGATCTAGGTGGTCGCCGAATCATTAAGAA
>CAJVXD010000094.1 GCA_913009675.1 uncultured bacterium
CTGTCATCGACCTTGATGTTAGTTCGTTGTCGTGTTCTCCATCTGTTCGCATACTCATGTCATGACTGTCTCTGCTTCACTTCAGTCTACACTTTTTTTTTTTTTAATGATACGGCGACCACCGAGATCTACACTCTTTCCCTACACGACGCTCTTCCGATCTCTCCAGATGCCAGGTCTTCCAGAAAAGAAAATGTCTTTTATAAAGCTCATCCACCCTCAACTCTTTTGAATAATCAAATGTCGTAATAACGGGGGCAGGGGCTTCCTGTTTCTTCTTTTTGCGCACAAACTTCCTCTGGAGGGCAGCACAGCCTGTGAAGGAAAAAAATAAAATCAAAACAAGACCCCACGCAACAGTTTTTCTGAACATAATCACCTCTCAACCAGCATAATTCACCTCAACCTCTTCATTTAAAAAGGGACACCTTCCCGATTGAAAATAGGGCAGGTTCCCGAACAAGTCGGTAGACGTCTCTAATATCTCTAATATCCAGCCTCAGCCTCAACCTTTACTTCGCCCTTTGCCCTATCAATTTCTTAAATTCTCCTTCATTGATAATCTTCACACCGAGTCTCCTTGCCTTATCATACTTCGATCCAGGGTCTTTGCCAAGCAAAAGATAATCTGTCTTCCTGCTCACGGCTGAGGATGGACTTCCGCCATGCCTTCTTATAAGCTCCTCTGCCTCATATCTGGAAAAACCCTCAAGCGAGCCTGTTATCACAAACGTCTTGCCCCCCCAAACTCTGCCCTCTGCCCTCTGCCCTCTGCCCTTTAGATTCACCCCTGCCTTCTTCAGCTTTTTGATAACCTTATTATTGTCCTCTGTCCTGAAAAAAGTATATATACTCCTCGCCATTATAGGGCCTATCTCATCTATGGCCTCAAGCTCTTCTACCCTCGCAGAGGCTATCTTATCAAGAGAGGCAAACATGGAAGAGAGAAGCCATGCAGCCCTTACACCAACATGCCTGATGCCGAACCCGAATACAAGCCTGTTTAAACTATTGGATTTACTCTTCTCAATGGCCTTTATTAAGTTTGAGGCAGACCTATCGGCCATCCTCTCAAGGCCTGACAACCTGTCCTGTTTCAGGTAATATATGTCCCCGTAGTCCGCCACCATCCCGGCCTCGACCAATTGAGTCACTATGGCTTCTCCCATGCCCTCTATGTCCATTGCCTCCCTTGAGGCAAAATGGATTATCCTTTCCTTGAGCTGGGCAGGACAAGCTAAATTTTCGCACCTGACGGCTACCTCTCCCTCTATCTCTTTTACCCGCGAATTGCAGACAGGGCATCTATCCGGCATGGAAAAGATTTGTTCCCTGCCGGTCCTTTTGTGCCTTATAGGCTTCACGACCTGAGGTATGATCTCCCCTGCCTTCTCTATTAAAACATGATCGCCTATCCTTATATCATTACGCCTGATCTCGTCCTGGTTATGGAGCGTTGCCCGCTTTACGACTGAGCCTGACAACCTGACAGGCTCAAGCATCGCTACCGGCGTCAGTGCACCGGTCCTCCCTACCTGAACAAGGATATCCTTTAAGAGCGTCTCTTTTTTCTCAGCCGGGAACTTATACGCTATCATCCATCTGGGGCTTTTCGTTGTTTCGCCAAGCCTCTTTTGATAAGAAAACGAATCCACCTTTATTACCATGCCGTCTATATCATACTCCAGCGAATCCTTCTTATCCTCCCACTCTCTACAGTATTCGATAACCTTCCCTATGGAAGGGCACTTTTTTATATGCGGGTTTATGCGAAAACCCATGTCCTTTAAAAAACCGAGGGTCTCAAACTGGGTCTTAAATTCTGCACCCTCCGTATACCCTACGCCATATATCCACATATCGAGGTGCCTCTTTGCGACCAGCGAACTATCGAGAAGCTTTAAGGAACCGGCCGCGGCATTTCTGGGGTTGGCAAAGCCCTCCTCGCCGTTCTTCTGCTTGTCTCTATTTATACGCAGGAAGACCTTTCTGGAGAGATAGGCCTCGCCCCTCGCTTCAAACAAGGCCGGGATATTCGTACTTTTTTTAGCAGTTACAACAAGCGGGAGGCTCCTTATGGTCCTCAGATTCACGGTGACATCATCTCCCCTGAAACCATCACCCCGCGTAGCGCCCTGAATGAAATTACCATTTTCGTATAGAAGCGATATACTCACCCCGTCTATCTTTAACTCGACCACGTAATCCAATCTGTCCACGCCAAGATTTTTCCTGACGCGCTCGTCAAACTTTTTTATCTCGTCGGCAGAATAGGTATTGTCTATGCTAAGCATGGGTAGTTTGTGCCGCACGCTCTCAAACCCCTCCATAACCTCTCCTCCTACCCTCTGCGTAGGAGATCCTGGGGTTATAAACTCGGGCCAGGCCTTCTCAAGTCTCAGGAGTTCCTTCATCAAGCGGTCGTATTCCTGATCGGATATCTCCGGACGGTCGTCAACGTAGTACCTTCTGTCGTGATAATTAATCAGTTCGCGGAGCCTTTGGATCCTTTTTTTTATATCCCTTTTCCCACCCATCACCGTCCCTCAACTAACCTGTATCCCAGGATATCAGGGAGGCTTGATTTCAATATCTTATTCTTTGCCCCTTCGATATCATAACTAATCCTCTTTATTTCAACGGTCTTCCCCTCGCTATCAAAGATAGAATATGCTGCCAGGGGATTATTGTCCCTGGGCTGGCCAACACTGCCGACATTAACAATATATTTTACACCCTGCTTGAGCTTTATGGAAGTCTCCATGCTATAATCTATCCTATCCTCATCCATAAAAAATACCCCGGGGATGTGGGAATGGCCTACAAAACATAATCCCTTCTCCATATTCAGGAAACATCTCTTTGCAGAAGGTATATCCGTCATATAATAAAAAAGCCCCGGCTTGTGCAAACTACCGTGCACCACGGTGAAATCCCTTTCATCTATTACAAGCTCAAGCGGCCTTAAAAATTCCTTCTCCTCCTCACCCAATATCTCACTGGTCCATTCGACAGCCAATCTTGCTATACGATTAAAATAGGCTGTACTAAAAAGCCCTACCGATGCCCTGTCATGGTTACCGCACACTATCCCGGCGCCTAATCCCTTGATCATTTCTATACATCCACGCGCGTCAACGCCATAACCTACGATATCTCCTACGCAGATATACCTATCTATACCCTCATTTTTATAGGCGTTTAATACCTCGCCGAATGCCTCGAGGTTACTGTGGATATCGCTAAAGATCCCATATCTCATAAATCATCAGCTAAAATCTTATCTCAAAGCCTTTGGTTTGGTGCGAGGGTTTTTCCCAGCTTATATCTACATTGTTTATATAATGCCCGGGAAATTCGTCTTTTATCTTCTCCAGAAAGGCCTTCAGGCCTTGCTCCTCGCCCTCACATACTACCTCCACCCTGCCGTCCCTCAAGTTTCTGGCCCAGCCGTCCAGACCTAATCTAGAGGCAATGCCCCTCGCAGTATACCTGAACCCTACACCCTGAACAAGCCCCGAATAAAATACATGGATATGTTTATGGGCCATCAGGATACCTTTTTTTGAGGATACTGAAACAACCCGAACAATACAACAGAAATAATACTAACTACACTGCCATAAATAAAAGTTATACGCGGATTGATCTGCCATAAATACCCGGCGATTAGACTTGCCGGCAAGGCAGCCAATCCTACTATGGTATGAAATGCCCCCAGGGCCGTGGCCCTTAATTCCGAAGAAGAGAGATCGGAGATATAGGCCCGCTGATTTCCGTCCACTATGGCATAGACTATGCCGTAAAGAGAGAACAGGACTATAAATGCTGCCAAAGAATCAAAAACGGCAAACCCCAGAGAGGCCAGAGAAAATAAAAGATAACCGAAGACGAGTACTCTTTTCCTGCCTATCCTGTCGGAAAGTTTACCGAAAGGGATGGCAAATACGGCATAGAAAACATTGAATAGGGCATACAAAAGGACTGGCCCCGCTATAGATAAGGCCCCCCTAAAAGATTGCTGTGCCTTGAGTATAAAAAACATATAACTGAAATTCGCTAAACTAAATACGCCGGAGACTATGATGAATGACCTTAAAGATTTAGGGAGGCCTTTTATGTCTATCTTTAAGCCTGGCCCTGGTGTATCTTTTTTCTTTTCTCTTACAAAATATAACGGGATAAGGGAGAAAAATGCGACTATGGCAGCAATGAGTATCACGGACTTGAAGGACAATCCAAAGAACCGGATTAGAATAAAAACAACGACACTACCTAAGACCGCCCCGGCGGTATCCATTGCCCTGTGGATCCCGAACCCCCTGCCTCTTTCCTCGGGCATCGAATCTGCTATAATAGCGTCCCTCGCGGCCGTCCTTAATCCCTTTCCGACCCTTTCGAGACTGGCAAATATCAGGATATGGTGCCATACCCTGGAAAAAGCCAACAACAATTTAAAAAATGCTGATGTCAGATATCCTGAAAAGACAAATATCTTCCTCCGCCCTGTCCTATCCGATAAGTAACCGCAGATAACCTTTAAGATACTTGAAACACTGTCTCTCAATCCCCCAATCAGCCCAATGACCAAACCCGTCCCGCCCAATGCTATAATGAACATCGGGAGGATTGGGATTATCATCTCACTGCTTAGGTCGTTGAGGAAACTAACAACACCCAGCAAAACTATATTTCTACTAATACCTCTTAAATCTCTCAAGGTCCAACCTCTTCAGTTATTTCGAAACCCTTGTAGAATTTAATATTGCAAGGATTGCAACGCCTACGTCGGCAAACACGGCCTCCCACATGGTTGCCATTCCAAGGGCACCTATAGTCAGGAATACCCCTTTAACCCCTAATGCAAAACCGATGTTCTGCCAGACTATCCCCCTCGTTCTCTTTGCAATCTTAACAGCCTCATGAAGCCTTGACGGCTCATCGGTCATTAAAACTACGTCTGCCGCCTCTATCGCAGCGTCTGATCCCAATGCCCCCATAGATACGCCAATGTCTGAACGCATTAATACGGGGGCATCGTTTATACCATCTCCCACAAACGCTATCAGGTCCTTATTATTTACCTTCTTTTTCATCAGTCTTTCGATCATCTCCAGCTTTTGTTGCGGCAATAATTCTGCAAAATACTCTTCCAATCCCAGTCTTTGAGAAACTGCATCCGCTACCTCCCGGCTGTCTCCTGTAAACATAATCTGCTTTTTTACCCCAAGATTTTTTAATCCTTGAATGGCTATCTTCGCATCTTCTTTGATCTCATCAGCGATAACAATATAACCGGCATATCTATCATCAACTACAACATGAACGACGGTCCCTCCAACACTGCAGATATCGTGCTCGATACTCTCTCTGTGGAGAAATTTATCATTTCCAATCAGAACGTAATGCCCTTCGATCCTGGCCTTTATACCATACCCGGAAACCTCCTCATAACCTTCTATTTTGCTTTCATTTATTTTCTTATTATAGGCCTCGACTATCGATTGAGCAATAGGGTGGCTGGATTGACTCTCTGCCTGTGCAGCAAATTTTAATATTTTATCCTCTGTAAAATTATTTTTGGTGACGATCTTGGTAACCCTGAAGACGCCTTTTGTCAGGGTCCCGGTTTTATCCCACACAATCGTATGAAGATTATTCAGCCCTTCCAAAT
>CAJVXD010000095.1 GCA_913009675.1 uncultured bacterium
CTTGGTGTCTCTAGTTCTGTGTAGTACAGACATAGCCAAGCGTGATATATCGGTGTGACGGGAGTTCAGACGTGCTCTTCCGATCTTCTTTCATTTTTTTTTTTTTTTTTTTTAATGATACGGCGACCACCGAGATCTACACTCTTTCCCTACACGACGCTCTTCCGATCTATTAACTTCATAACCTGTCATGATGGATTTACTCTTCAGGATCTTGTCAGTTATAATGAGAAACATAATCAAACTAACGGCGAAGAAAATAAAGACGGCACTGGTGAAAATCTGAGCTGGAACTGCGGGGTGGAAGGCCCGGCTGATGACGCTGAAGTTTTAAAATTACGCCGGCGTCAGAAACGTAATTTTTTAGCAGCGTTAATATTATCTCAAGGAGTCCCTATGCTTTTAGCCGGTGACGAATTCGGGCGGACCCAGCGGGGAAACAATAACGCCTATTGTCAGGACAATGAAATTTCCTGGGTAAACTGGGATATTGGCCAGCCGGAGCAGGAGCTGTTGGAATTTACAAAATATTTGATTAAGACAACCTACCGGCATCCGGCCCTGCGCCGGAGGAAATTCTTTCATGGCCGCAAAATCCGCGGCTCTAAGGTTAAAGATTTAATCTGGCTTAAGCCTGATGGCGGGGAAATGACAGATAACGATTGGAGTATGCCCTGGGCGCATTGCCTGGGTTTACGTATAGCCGGTGATGAAATCGACGAAGTTGATGAGCGCGGGAATAAGGTTGTCGATGATACTTTATTGCTCCTCCTCAATGCCTATGATAAAACCGTTTCTTTTATTCTGCCCGGTTCCGCGGTAAAAGCGCAATGGAGGTTGATTTTAGATACTCAGGTTGCGGATGGCCGAAGCGGTGAATTGTTGCTAAAGGCGGGGATTGAGCCATACAGGCTGGCAGCGCGTTCCCTGGTATTATTATGTTTGCGAAAGGCGGGCGGCAAAATTTGTTAGAATATTTTTTGGTTATGTTCTTAAAGAAACAGTAAACTATGGCAGTGCAGTTTAAGAACCTTGAGGATTACGGAGTAATAGGGAATCTCCAGGCCTGCGCCTTAATTGGCAGAGACGGTTCGATAGACTGGCTTTGTTTTCCCTACCTGGAATCGCCTTCCGTATTCGCGGCGTTACTTGACACAGAAAGGGGAGGATATTTTCAGATACAGCCGGCGGCAAAATATGAATCACTTCAGTCTTATATAGAAAACACAAATATTTTGCAGACCACATTTAATACTCCTTTAGGCGCGGCTGTTATCACGGATTTTATGAAGCCTGAAGGCCGAAAAGAAGATCATTACGTGAGAGAGGTTTTCAGGAAGGTTGAATGCATAAAAGGAGAAGTAGATCTGGAGATAAGTTTCAGCCCGCGCTTTAAGTATGCAAAGGTCCTTCCTGATTTTGAACTCACAGAAACAGGGATTATTGCTCAGACTCAAAATGAAAGTTTGTTTTTGCAGTCACCTGCATCTTTAAAGGTTTATGATCACGAAGCCGGGAGTATTATGACGTTGACAGGAGGTAAAACAGCCTGGTATGTTTTACAATACAATCATCGCGTCCCTCTATCTGAGCAAGACTGCGAGAAGTTGTTGAGTAGTGTCAGGGAATTCTGGCTCCGCTGGGTGCATAACAGCCTGCGTTCCATATATGCCGTAGAAGGACATTGGCATAGTCTTGTCGTGCGTTCAGGGCTGGTGCTGAAACTCCTGGCAAATCCGGAGACCGGGGCTATTGCCGCAGCGCCCACAACCTCTCTTCCTGAGAAGATTGGCGGTGTGCGTAACTGGGATTACCGTTATTGCTGGATCAGGGATTCGTCTTTAACTGCCCAGGCGTTGTTTCACATCGGGCATGTTAAAGAATCACAGGACTTTCGCCGGTGGATGAGAGATATTGTTGGTCAGACGAAAGACCCTTCTTCAATTCAGGTTATGTATGGCCTTGATGGGGAGGTTGACCTTGAAGAACGGATATTGGAGAATCTTTCAGGGTATAAGGATTCCAGCCCTGTAAGGATTGGGAATGGTGCCGCAAAACAGAAACAGCTCGATATCTATGGCGAGCTGTTAAATGCAGTATATGATACCACCCGTCACGGAGAAGAGATCTCGTTTGAAAATTGGAAGATCATTAAAAAGATTGTAAACTATGTGTGTTTGGCATGGAAAGAAAAGGATTCAGGGATCTGGGAAGTACGAGGGGGGACCCGCCATTTTGTCTATTCTAAACTTATGTGCTGGGTAGCTCTTGACAGGGCGGTTAAGGTATCGAGGTCTAAAGGCTTTAGTTCCCCGTTGGAAAAGTGGGAAAAAACAAGAGAGGCGATTAGACAGGCTATCATTGAGAGAGGATTTAGTAAAAGGCTTAATAGCTTTGTTCAGGCATTTGATTCAGAGACCCTTGATGCAACGAGTCTTCTTATCCCCTTGATGGATTTTCTCTCCTTTGATGACCCCAGGGTGCAGGGCACGATAGAGGCCGTCTTGAAAAAACTGGTTACGAAGGAAGGGCTGGTTTACAGATATGACTCTGACGATGGCCTTCCGGGCGGAGAGGGTTATTTTGTTCTTTGTTCTTTTTGGCTTGTCAAGGCCTTAGCCCTTTCGGGAAGGGTAGAAGAGGCGGAAGAAATATTTCTGAAGGTACTTAAATATATAAGTCCGTTAGGACTTCTTGCAGAAGAGATCGATCCGGAGAATGGCACACAATTAGGAAATTTCCCGCAGGCATTTAGTCATATAGGCCTTATAAACAGCGCCTTATATCTTGGTATCGCAAAGGGAAAGAAGTATAAAGGCCCGAAACCCATAGGCATATCCTGAAGGATTGTTTTAGGGATATTCGAATCGCCAGCGTCATAGGCTTGTATGGGTAGAGGCAGACGGATTGAAAGGAAATCTTAATAATGCGCATTTTAGTTATTGAAGATGAGAAAAAGATAGCAAGTTTTATTAAGAGAGGGCTTAAGGAAAACAACTACACGGTTGATGTCGCCTTTGACGGAGACAAAGGACTTTTCCTGGCCGAGATTAACCCCTATGATTTAATTGTGCTCGATATTATGTTACCGGGCAAAGACGGTCTATTTATCTGCCGGGAGCTTAGAAAGAAGAATATAGGTGTACCGATTTTAATCCTGACAGCAAGGGATGACCTTGAAGATAAGATATCCGGCTTAGACTCAGGCGCCGATGATTACCTGACTAAACCATTTGCTTTCGGAGAGTTTTTAGCCAGGGTCAGGGCCTTGATACGCAGAAAAGCCGATGTTAAGACCACCAGACTTAAGGTAGCTGATTTGGAATTAGACCAGTTAACCCACAGGGTTAGACGCGCAGGCAGGGAGATTGAACTTACCCGCACTGAATACGCCCTTCTTGAATATATGATGCTCAATGCCAACGAGGTTGTTACCCGGACCATGATCTCAGAACATGTCTGGAATGAAGATTTCGACAGTTTTTCTAATGTAATCAATGTGTACGTCAATTACCTTCGCAAAAAGATTGATAGCGGATTTGAGAAAAAGCTTATCCATTCCATCCGCGGGACAGGTTATATTTTAAGGGAAGAGTGATATGCAGCTTAATTCCATCCGTTTTAAGACAACTATTCTTTACTCGAGCATTTTGGCTGTAATCCTGGTTATCTTCGGTGCCATTATTTATATCAGTATTAGCTATATACTTTACCGTGATTTGGACCATGACTTAAAAGTCAAGGCTGAAGAGATTGTGTCTATCTTACATGCATATGAAGAGGTTGGACAACTTGAGAACCATCCTTTAGGACGCATATTAGATATACTCAGAAAGGGAGAAACCGAAGGTATAAGTGAGAAGGTAGTCATTGATGACCTATGGCGGAAGGAATTTAATCTGCTGGATCTTAAAAATGATTATATCAACGTAGTGAATATTAATGGGGTCTCTCTATTTATTTCGAATAATTTTACGGAAGACGTCGCTTCTTTATTTAGGAAGCAGTGCCCCTTTTCATTAGAAAGGACTGTTTGTAAGAACGTTGTTGCCGGCAGGACTAAACTGCGGGTTGTCAATTTACCTGCTTCCTATTATCGCTCTCGGTTGGCCATACAGGTCGCTGCACCTTTAGAGCCCATTACCAAAGAATTAGCTAACATTTTATTTTTTATTATTATCTCAGCACTTATCCTGCTTATCTTGACAAGTTTCTTTGGTGATATTTTAGCTCGTAATATTCTCAAGCCGGTTGTGGCTGTTTCAAATTTAGCTGATAAAATTACCCACAAGGACCTGAGCTCGCGGATCCAGGAGCAGCAAACAGATAAGGAGATGAGGCACTTAGTCAGTTCATTTAATGCAATGATTGACCGCTTAGAGAAATCATTCAGGCATATTAATGAATTCAGCTCCCATGTAGCCCATGAGCTTAAAACCCCCCTGGCTATTATAAAAGGAGAGATGGAACTCGCCTTAGGACAAGATAGAGATTTGGAAGAATACAAAAGGGTCCTGGAGGGGTGCCTTGAGGAGATAGACAGGATAATACGAATTATACGGGATCTCCATCTTTTAGCCAAGTTAGACTATAAGCTGGATATCTTCAAATTTGAGAAGTTTAATATTGTTCAGTTTCTCAATGATATCCATGAACATAGTAAGATTTTAGCTTCATCGAAAGATATCAAAGTAAAACTAAATGCCCCTGAGAAGGATATTTTTATCAGATCGGCGCTCACTAATAGTGATTAGAGCCGTTTGCATCTTAAGCAGTTTAGTAGCTCTCTTTGGAATCGTCGAATATGTTTCCGGCAGGAATTTTATATATGAATTTATAATAAACAACCCGTACTATAGACGGTATGTCATTGTCGGACGCCCTATGTCTACGCAGTTACACCCTCCGATACTGGGTTCTTTCTTACTTGCTTGTTTGCCGTTTGCCATTTTCTTGTTAAAGGATAAGAATAAAACCTTTCGCTATTTGGCAGTTCTTGCGCTGTTCGCAGAGACCTTTATTATCATACTTACTCGTTCAAGAGGTGTATTTTTAGGGTTGGTTGTCATGATATCGCTCTATCTATGGAATAAAAAAAAGTCATTTTTCTTATCATTTCTGGTATTCCTGACCAGCGTTATTATTCTTTTTTCTTATCTTAATAACTCACCCTTTTATAGATTTGGTTTCAATGGCATGATCTTCGGAAGCCGCAACAGCATTTTTTCAGAATATAGGTATAGAAGGATATCTATGACTTTTAATATGTTGAAAGACCATCCATTTTTCGGGGTCGGCTTCAAGAATTTTAGAGTAAAATTTAATAGATACAAGATCGACAAGAATGAAAATACGCCGATGGAATTCAGGATACCCGACAACATGTACCTGACTCTGCTGGCAGAGACAGGCGTAGTGGGTTTTTCCGGTTTAGATCGGAAGAGCACACGTCTGAACTCCAGTCACACTGATATATCTCGTATGCCGTCTTCTGCTTGAAAAAAAAAAAAAAACAACTAACAAACTCGCTCACTAGTACCCATTCACGTCATGTAGTCCACCATCCCATTACATCACGACGTCTATCAACTTAACATCCAAGACAGGATCGCTTCATCCTACATCGCATT
>CAJVXD010000096.1 GCA_913009675.1 uncultured bacterium
ACAAGGATAGTACATAAAGGTACAAGATAGTCTAGGCATAACATCACCTCCTACTATATAGACACGGGAGAAGGCAATTTACTTTCAATTATTTTAGTGGCGGGGACAGTTTGAAACTCAGAGCTGGGACACTTTGATAAGGGAGAGCTAAAACGGTACAAGATTGTTCAAGATTGTTCCAAGATTGTTCCAATGTTCAAGATTGTTTGCTACAAGAAGACTTGATTATTAAATACGAAAGGAGTATCATAATAAATACCACAATGAGGCAGTTATTAGGAAAGAGTTAAGGAGGCGTTATGCAAAAGATATGTTGTTTGTTTTTGAGTCTCTTATTTTTATTTGGTTGTTCAACCGCTGGCTCTCATTCGAAATCAGTTAAATCAGATGCAGCCGATAGAATAACCGTGGGAAAGGTTCAGCGTGAGATTCGCATTGGAATGCCATCTTCTCAGGTTATTGAGGCGTTGGGTTCGCCTAACATAGTATCCACAGATGAAAATAGATTAGAGGTTTGAGTTTATGATAAGATGGCCACCGACGTGTCTTAATCAAACAGTGATGGAGGCGTTTGGTTAATACTTGGAACAGTTGGTGGGTCTTCGGGGGCAGCTTCAAGAACCCAGAGAACACTGACTATAGTTATAAAATTTGATGAGGATCATAAAGTTCGTGATTTTGCGTACCATTCTTCTAGTTTTTAAAGGAGCGTAGTATGAAGAAAAAATATAGGTTTTTAAAGTTGTTTTTTGTATTTTTATTTTTAGGTATAATTGGCTGCGCTACTATCCCAAAAGGTTTTTTAAAACCTAACGAAACTTCTTTAGAGAGAAGACAATTACAAATGAGGCAGTATGACACGACAAATGAGGAGCAAATCCTGGCAGCTGTTGCTGGCGTTTTGCAAGATTTAGGTTTTACTTTAGATAGCAGTGAGACTAAATTAGGATTTGTAGCTGCTTCCAAAAGAGCTGATGCGACAAATAGAGGTCAAATGGCAGGTGCGTTTTTTCTTGATATGTTAGCTGCTTTGGGAGGAAGTAGTGGCAATAGTATGGCGCGAGTCGATAAGGAACAAGTCGTTAAAGCATCAATAATTACAAAACCAAGTCTTGATGGAAACAAAATAGTTGTTCGAGTTACTTTTCAGAGAATAGTTTGGAATATGAGTAATCAAATTAGCAAGGTAGAGAGCATTAATGAACCAGAGATATATCAGAAGTTTTACGATAGTTTATCAAAAGCAATATTTTTGGAGGCTCAAAAAATATGAAAAAACTAACAAGATATTTAAGTATTTCTGTGATTTTATTTTCTATGGTTGTATTGTCTGGGTGTGCGACTACGGCTGGAAAGGCTTTTGAAACCACTGAAAGTCAGGTTAAATTAAGAAGCATTCAGACAAGAGCTTTTGATACAACGGATAAACAGAAGATGATGCAAACTGTGATAAGCACGATGCAGGATTTAGAATTCGTAATTGATAAAGCTGATTTAATACTTGGTTCTGTTAGTGGTTCTAAATTTCTTGGGTACGCAGTTATTAAAATGACGGTAACTGTTAGGCCTAGAGGTGAAAAACAATTGTTGGTAAGAGCAAACGCCCAATATGGAATTAAATCTGTAGAAGACCCAGAGACATACCAAGACTTTTTTACTGCTTTAGAAAAATCTATATTTTTAACTGCCCATCAAGTCGACTAGTTTGCCATATTACCGGAGTACCAAATATTCGCGCAATATAAAGCAATCTTAGCATAAAGCTGGGATTGTTCTTTTAGTTTAAAACCTCATCTTGCGGAGAATCATAGAACCTCTTGCAGGGAAAGGAGTAAAAATGCAATTTAATGCTGCTGTAAAGTGTTCTTGAGTGTTCTTGGAGTGTTCTTGGAGTGTTCTTGTACCGTATTGAAACTCCCTCACCAATCTGTCCCCGAATCACTCTTCAAAGTGTCCCCTGACCTCATCAAGCAGGTCAGGTTCTGAGGAAAGGCACCTTTCTTTATAACTAGACCACTTATAATCCGCGATATTCTCTACCATCCTAGCTCTTACTGGATTTGATTCGATATAGTTGGCACAGTGTATTAAGTACTGATCTTTAAGGATTGGCTTGGAAATAAACCTTCCCTGCCAGAGATGACCTGAGGTTCTATAGGCCTGATTGAAATATGCTGAATAGCCTCTATTCAGCCATTGCATGAATTTAGACATATTGAGGGAAGAGAGGCTTTCGATTAAGAGATGGACATGATTTGGCATAAGGCAGTAGGCGTAAAGGAGGATCCGGTATTTGCGCTTGGCCTTTTTAAGGATCCCAAGGTAAACAGTGTAGTCCTTTTCGTTCATGAAAACCCTTTGTCTTTGATTCCCCCTTGTGATAATATGATAACAAGGGTAGTCCATAAAGGTCCTAGGTAGTCTAGGCATAACATCACCTCCTACTATATAGACACGCGAGAAGGCAATTTTCTTTCAATAATTTTAGTGGCGGGGACAGTTTGAAGCTCAGAGCTGGGACACTTTGATAGGGGAGAGCCAAAACGGTACAAGATTGTTTTGGGATCCTTTCGCTTGGCTATATTTTGTTAAAGTAGTAGATAAGCCCACAATAGTATCATATAAGTTGACGGGGAAGAAGCTTTTTTCTTGCAAATGCGGGCAGTGTTTGATAAAATAAGTTAAGTTTAATAGAATTGGGTGATATGCGTGCCCTGCTTAAAAACAGGGCTTTTCTTATCTACTAATATTAAAGGATTTTAAAATATGATTTCATCTAACGGGATATCGTTGCGCTATGGCGCGCGTAAGCTTTTCTCTAATGTAAGCATAGTCTTTTCTCCGGGGAATTGTTACGGGCTGATAGGAGCTAACGGTTCAGGAAAATCTACATTTTTAAAAATTCTTTCCGGCGAAATCGACTCTACCGCGGGAGAGGTCGTGGTATCTCCCGGCAAACGTATAGCAGTCTTAAAACAGGATCAGTTTGCTTTTGATGAGTACACGGCTCTGACCACTGTTATTATGGGTCATAAAAGACTCTATGATATCGCGATGGAAAAAGACACGCTCTACGCTAAAAAGAACTTTTCTGATAAAGATGGGGCACATCTCTCTGAACTTGAGGTAGAGTTTGCTAAGCTCAATGGATGGAACGCTGAATCTGATGCGGCTAAGTTGCTAAGCAATCTGGGCGTTTCAGAAGAATTCCATGGGGTTAAGATGAAACAGCTGGAAGAAGGGCATAAGGTGCGTATCCTCTTGGTCCAGGCATTGTTCGGTAACCCTGACATCTTATTGCTCGACGAGCCTACTAATCATCTGGATATTGAAAATTGTGAATGGCTTGAAGAATTTTTATGTAACTTTGAAAATATCGCTATTGTGGTTTCTCATGACCGCCATTTTTTGGATAAGGTTTGTACGCATATCGCGGATATTGATTATGGCAATATTCAGCTGTATCCGGGTAATTTTAGTTTCTGGTTAGAATCCAGCCAGTTGATCTTAAGACAGCGCGTCCAAACTAATAAAAAGGTAGAGAAAAAAAGAGAAGAGTTAAAAAGTTTTATCGCCCGTTTTAGCGCTAATGCCTCCAAGGCCAGGCAGGCAACCAGCCGCAAGAAGACTTTGGAAAAACTTACCCTCGAGGATATCAAGTCTTCTTCGAAGAAGAGTCCGTATATAAATTTTGAACAGGCGCGCGAGGCCGGAAACAATATCTTGAATATTGATCATTTATCTAAATCGCTTGATGGACGGGTTTTATTTAAGGATCTTACCATTACTGTTGACAAAGGCGATAAAATAGCCTTTGTCGGGCCCAATAATATTGCCAAGACGACTCTGTTTCAGATTCTAGTGGGAGAGATACGGCCTGATGGCGGTAAGTTTAAATGGGGCGCTTCAATTAGCCAGGCCTATTATCCTAAGGATAACGCTAAATATTTTGATGTAGATTGCAATCTTATTGATTGGCTTCGCCAGTATTCGGATAATACTAACGAGGTTTTTGTGCGCGGGTATTTAGGACGTATGCTTTTTTCCGGCGATGAATCTTTTAAGCAGGTCAGAGTCTTGTCCGGCGGGGAGCGGGTCAGGTGCATGCTATCTCGCATGATGCTGGCCCAGCCTAATATGCTGATCCTGGATCATCCGACCAATCATTTAGACTTAGAATCGATCGAGTCCTTAAATAAGGGCCTGAGGAGGTTTGGCGGGACTATTTTATTTACTTCGCATGACCATCAGCTGATCCAAACTGTGGCTAACCGCATTATTGAGATTACGCCCAGGGGTTTTATAGATCGTCCCGATATAACGCTGGACGAATATTTGTCCGATGAAAATATTAAAAAGCAGCTTCATCGCTTATATTCTTAAAATTCAAGGAGGCACTTATGAGCACAGCAACTGCTCGACATATTTTAGTTAAGACGCAGGATGAAGCTGAAAATATCAAAAAACAAATTGAAAGCGGAGCTGATTTTGGTGACTTAGCCGAAAAATTTTCTAAATGTCCTTCTGGCAAGCAGGGAGGAGACTTGGGAAGTTTTTCGCCGGGCCAGATGGTAAAAGAATTTGATCAGGTTGTGTTCAATGAAGAAGTAAATAAAGTCCATGGGCCTGTTCAAACACAATTTGGGTTCCATCTTATTGAAATAACCAGCCGGGACTAATATTACAGGATCAAGATCACTAAAAGGAGGTAAGGCATGGCAGAAGCTGAAACTAAACACGATAAGTTTAAGAGATTGGCGGCGCAGAGGGTGACGAACGCGTTAAAGAAGATAGAGCTGATAGGGAATCTATCTTCCCCGGGTTATGAATATTCCTCGGAAGAAGTGGATAAGATATTTGCCGCCCTTCAACAAACTCTGGATAGCACCAAAAGCAGATTCTCTAAATCCATAAAAGAAGAAACAGGGAAGTTTGAGCTGTAAATAAGCTTTCTCCAAGCATTGGTGGTTGGTTAAAGCATAATATTGTTCGAGCAGAGTCGAGAACTTTCTAATATTCTTCGAGCTTGTCGAGAAGAATATTATTTTATTTCTTATGCTCTGCCCTAAGAAGAATGGGGGACGTCCTATTTGAGAAGAATGGGGGACGTCCTATTTGGGGACACCCTAGTAGTTAAAATCCCTTCCAATTTTTAAATTTCCAAAAATAATTAAAATAATTTGAAAGAAAACAGGCATCTCCTGTGTCTTATATGATAGAAGATGGAATTGCTTTGTCGCTTCGTTCCTCGTAATGACAGGGAAGCGATGATAAGAAACAAGGGAGGTGTGCTATGACAGAGGCGCAGTTTTGGGGGTTTTTGGAGGGGGTTTTGTGGCAGGTGCATGGCAGGGAGTCTATGATGGTCGGTGCCATAGATATGCCTGCTGATCCAGAGTTGCAGGCAGTGAGCCATTATTTAATGAGCCATGCTTTATTACCCAGAGATTGCGACAGGATACCGGTTGAGTTTATAGCGAGTATGAGCAGGCTTCTTCCTGAGAAAGGGCTCCAGCGCAAAACCAGGGAAGCTATTATGATAATACTAGCACATAATGGCTCTGATGAGGCGCTTACGTAGAATGGAAGAGCGGCGGGTGGGGAAAGGGTGGAAGGTGCGGGGGG
>CAJVXD010000097.1 GCA_913009675.1 uncultured bacterium
CTCTCTGCTTTTAACTTCAAATCTTTTAGCTTTGTCTTCTTTATCAATATTGAATCCAGATTAAATATATCTGCAATTGTCTTAACATATGTATAACGGTCGATAAATTCAGTACCTGCTCCGTTATAAACCCCTTCGTTCTTCTTTTCAATCAGGGTTAAGATTATTCTGGCCAAAGAGCCTACATAAGTAGGAGTAGAATAAAAATCATCTGCTGCATAAACTTTTTCGTTGCCTCTCATATGCCGGATAATCTTCACCGCGAAATTTCTGCCTCTGTAATCAGGGCCATAGAGCTGTGCCGTCCTTACTATTAAATAATCTTTCAATAGTTCCCTTACGGAATTCTCAGCTTCAAGCTTTGTCCTGCCGTAGACATTGATGGGCATTGCTTCATCATCCTCTGCATAAGGTCCGTTTTCTCCGTTGAATATATAGTCCGTGGAAACGAGCACCAGCCTGGCTTCATATTCTTTGACCTTTTTTATTATGTTAATTGCGCCCTTTATATTGACCTCTTCTGCGAGTCCTGGTTTTTCCTCGCACAGGTCCACATCGGTAATGCCCCCGCATAAAACCACGGCCTCGGGCCTGAAAGAGTTAAATGCCTTATGGACGCTGGACTTATCCGTCATGCCCAGATAGAAAAGCCCCTCGCATTCATGGGAATGATAGGTCCCCATGACGCTCCATTTCTTTTTTATTGCATCATTATAGAGCCTGCTTCCAAGCACCCCGGAAGCGCCGATTATTAGTAATTTCATAATTTATAGTGTAATCTTTTGTCAAACTTTTTCTACTTTGGTCTAAAATGTTGAAAAACAAGGCGCCCTATATTTTCCGATAAAATATTATGTAACCTTTGACATCTCTTCTACCACATATCTGATCTCTTCTTCTGACAGCTCCGGATACATGGGGAGGCTTAATATCTCTTCACAGCAGCGTTCCGAGACAGGGAAATCGCCTTTTCTGTAACCCAGGTCTTTATACACCTCCTGTAGATGTATGGGTATGGGGTAATGTATCAATGTCCTGATGCCTTTTTCCGCGAGTTTTTCCATGACCTCTTTCCTGTTTTTCACCCTTACAGGATAAAGATGATATACGTGCTTAGCGTAATCAGCCTCATATGGCAATACCAGATCTATATTACTTTCTTTGAAGAGTTTTGTATATAGACGGGCATTTTTTCTCCTGTTCTCGTCCCATTTATCCAGATACTCCAACTTGACCCTCAATATCGCAGCCTGAAGAGTATCCAGCCTGGAATTATAGCCTTTTTCGATATGCTCGTATCTGCCTTTTCTGCCGTAATCCCTTAAGAGTAAGAGTCTCGCCTTTATCTCTTCTGAATTCGTCAATACCATTCCTCCATCACCAAAGGCCCCGAGGTTTTTAGTAGGGTAAAACGAAAAGCAACTGGTATCGCCAATGCCTCCGACTTTTTTATTTTTATAAAGCGCTCCATGCGCCTGGGCACAGTCTTCTATTACCTTTAAATTATGTTTCCCGGCAATTTCTATTATCGGATCCATGTCGGCCGGATGGCCATACAGATGCACCGGCAGGATCGCCCTGGTCTTTTCGGTAATTGCCTTTTCTATCTTTGATGTATCAATATTATAAGTCCTTTCGTCTATATCCACGAATACGGGCCTGGCGCCTGTCATGGATATCCCAAGGGCAGTGGCAATATAGGTATAAGGCATCGTTATTACCTCGTCCCCTTTGCCTACCCCGCAGGCAAGGCATCCTAAAA
Source organism: uncultured bacterium (assembly GCA_913009675.1). Classification (GTDB taxonomy): domain Bacteria; phylum Omnitrophota; class Gorgyraeia; order Gorgyraeales; family Gorgyraeaceae; genus CAJVXD01. The sequence continues at coordinate 1,763 of CAJVXD010000097.1, forward strand.
ATAATGCATCTGTGCCGGAATTTACGCCAATGCCATATTTAACGCCGCAATATCGGGCGAATTCCTGTTCAAAGAGGCCCACGTCTTGGCCCAGGATGAACGCCCCTGACTGCATAACCTTTTCTACGGCCTCTTTCACCTCAACCTTTATTGCTTCATATTGCCTTTTTAAGCTGAATACATCTACTTTCATAATCTTCTCCATTATCTTCTCGACTTCGGCCTCGCTTCACTCGGTCTCCGCTCGAAGGATATTGTTCGAGCAAGGCCCCAAGCCTGTCTAGGAACCGAGTCGAGAACTTATAGCATTAAATACTGTATCCACTGAAATACCATCTAGACATTCCCTGATGCTGCATTCAGGTAATTTGAAATGCTTATAGCACGGCCTGCATGCTGCACCTGAAGCAATAACTATATTGTTATCACTTGGGGGATACGGTCCGTAAACCTTTTCATCCACAGGCCCAAAAATGGATACAGTCTTGATGCCCTGACTGGAGGCTATATGAAGCGGACCGCCTTCACTGCATATTACAATCTTGCATCTTTTGCAAAGGGCTGCCATCTGTCTTATCGTCGTCTTTGGCGCAATTAACGCCTGATGCCGCATAAGGGCCTTGATCTCCTCAGCCAGATCCTTTTCTCCCGGTCCCCATATTAAGATCAGCTCTGCGCCGAAATCCTCTATAACCCTATCGGCAAGTTCGTTGAATTTCTCTACCCCCCACCTTCTTCTTTCCTGGTCTTTAGTTCCGAAACTAACGCCTCCGCCAGGGGCAATGCCTATGAGTATACCGCCTTCTTTAACTCCTGATTCTTTTAAAAAATTATCTACATATCCTATATCTGTATCCGTAGGGATCAAAACCGTGCTAACAATATCCTTCTCGACCTCGCTTGAAGAATATTGTTCGGGCGAGGCACCGAAGGTGCCGAGTCGAGAACCAAGAAGATCCAGATAATATTCAGTAACCGGCCTGTCGTTAAAACCATCAAATGGGACCTTGCGTGTCAAAAACCTGCCCCGGCCTTTGTAATTAAACCCTCTGCGTTCCTTTATGCCGGCAAGCCAGCAGAGAAAGGCATACTCTTTGCCCAGTGAAAGGTCCAGGACAATATCAAAATTTCTTTTCTTTATTTTTTCCCAGAAAGCGAACAATTTTTTTAAACACCTTATCTTTGACCTTTTCCAAAGGGCCCTGTATTCACCCCTCTCAAATACAAAGACCTCTGAGATATCGGGATTTGTCTCTAATATCTCCTTTGTCCTTATATTACATATATATCCTATATAGCCCTCAGGAAATTCTTTTTTAATGGTCCTTAAGAGGGGGGTTGAAAACAGGACATCCCCTATCCCGAATGGATTTATGACTAAAGTTCTGGCTGCCATATTGGTTATATATTTTATCATAAAACCCTGGGAGGGGCTATATTTTTATATACAGCCCAGCAAGTGTCGTTAGCTGACAAGTTATTAGCGTTAGTTGCGGCAATATTTTTTTTAACTGTTAATATAAGGGTCGTATTTTACGCGGCAAATCACTATGAAACGCACATTTCAGCCAAGCAACTTGGTTCGCTCCAGAAGACATGGATTTCGCTCTCGCATGGCAACAAAAAACGGGCGTAAAATTCTTAATGCACGCCGTCAGCGTGGTCGTAAGCGTCTTTCCGCTTAGATTTTTTAATTTTGGGCAATGTCTGCCCAAAGTTGAGCCATTTCATGCTTGATATTTTACAAAATAATAAATTGAACGATAAAATGCGTGTCTTAAAAAAAAGAGCGCAGTTTTTGCGTGCCGCTAAGGGTAGTCGAGTGGTAAAAAAGAATTTTACCCTACAAATGATTGCACAAAAAGCTAACATAAATAATGAAAGCGTAAAAAAAGCAGGTATAGGTTATACAATAACTAAAAAAGTATTGAGTATTGTTATCTGTGGTTGCTAATGTGCTGGTATTTGTTATTACTAGGCTTCTCAACATAAGGTACTATTCTATTTAAGACCAATACAAAACAGCCTGGACTTTTTCTTTTTGAATTTATGAGTAATCACCACCAATTTGACTATATTATTATTGGCCAGGGCCTCGCAGGTAGCCTGTTAGCCTGGCAATTATTACAGCTTCAACAACGTATCCTAGTAATCGATAATGCTGAGAAAAACACAGCTTCAAGAGTCGCCGCAGGAATAATCAACCCGGTTACCGGATTAAGGTTGGCAAAAATGGCGCTGGTAGAATCCTATTTGTCAGAAGCAAACTCACTCTACTCAATGCTCGAAGACTTTTTTACAACAACATTTTTTCAGTCGCGAAAAATACTCCGCGTATTTAATTCTATCGACGAAAAACAACAGTTTGAGTCCCGTCTCAAAGACCCCGCTTTCCGGCCTTTCCTGAAAACATTGCACCCGGCGCACAGCTTTTCTTGTTTAAATGATAATTTTGGTAGCGGCACCCAGCTGTGTACCGGTTATATTAATAGCCAGCTGCTACTGGATAAAATGATTGCATTTCTCAAAGACAATAACGCCTATCTGGAAAAATCTATTGAGCGATCTGCTCTCACGCAAAACCCTGATGGCGTCACTATCGATAATTACAGGGCTAAAACCATCATTTTCTGTGAAGGCTACCGGGCATCTACAAACCCCTGGTTTAAATGGCTGCCTTTCACACCGGTCAAAGGTGAAATACTCAATGCCACCGTCCAGACCCCTTTAAGCAAGGATATCATTAACAATGGGAACTGGCTGCTACCAACAATCAATACCGATACCCACACCCAATTCAAATTCGGGGCTACCTATGACCGTGACAACTTATCTAGGGTAGCAACTCGACAAGGGCAAGAAACACTGGTCAAGGCCATTCGTCGCTTAATCCGCAATGACGCTAAAATTAAGATACAAGAGCACTTGGTTGGGATTCGGCCATGCACCCGGGACCGCATGCCGTTTATAGGATTGCACCCACAAAATCCCAAACTAGCTATTTTTAATGGCTTTGGTTCCAAAGGTGCATTACTTATACCCTATTACTCCAGCTTGTTTGCACGGCACCTGGTATTTGCAGAATCGATTCCAAAGAACTGTCATATCAATCGATACTGGGATGAATAAGCCACTATCACTGGTTAAAATCGCGCAACTCAAAATTGCTGAGGTACTACGCGATAATGATTCTGCTATAGATGCGACTCTGGGTAATGGCTATGATAGCTTATTCCTAGCAAATCACGTTTCTGGTGATGGTCACGTATTTTCTTTCGACATACAACAAGCCGCCTTGGATAGCACCCATTCCCTGCTTAGCAAATATAACTGTCGACATAAAGTTACCCTGTTTAAATACAGTCATGAGTTAATACAGGAAATAATTCCTGCCGATAAAACCGCGAACATTAAAACGGTCATGTATAACCTTGGCTATTTACCTGGCTCCGACAAATCGGTCATCACTCAGCCTGACTCCACTCTGCTTAGCCTGCAGTCATCAATTAACCTGTTGGTCAAAGGGGGGCGGATTACACTAGTGGCTTACACAGGACATCCTGGCGGTTATGAGGAAACCGAGGTTATTACTAACTGGTGCTGCGAACTTCCGAAAACAGATTTTTCCATTAACACCATTACCACCGGCGAGCGTAAAAACAACCTGGCCGACTCAACGCCAAAACTGGTTATCATTGACAAGCTATAAGCCTTTTAACTGTTCATATAGTTTCTGGTAACAACACCTTGGCCGTGCTTGCAAAATAAAATGCGGGCCTTCAATCAAGATCACATTGAGCTT
>CAJVXD010000098.1 GCA_913009675.1 uncultured bacterium
GCGAGATGTCATCTGTGAATAATAGAGACGTGTGAATCGAGTAGCATCTATTTTGGTCGTGCGTTGTTATCTGGTGCGACTATCGTGAGTGTCTTGTTCTTTTTTTTTTTTTAATGATACGGCGACCACCGAGATCTACACTCTTTCCCTACACGACGCTCTTCCGATCTGGTCAGGAGTTTCAGTAAAGAAGGATCTGATTTTGCCTCAGCTAATGATATCAAGATTGTAAAGATGCCTGAAATGACTAAAACGCCGGATTGGTTTGCTGCTGTAAGAGGCCGTCTTTCGAAAGACGTGTATATAAGTATAGACCTCGATGTATTTGACCCTTCTTTTATGCCTTCTGTGGGCAATCCTGAACCAGGCGGCATATCCTGGTACGATTTTTTAAATGCCATCCGCTATATTGTACAGGATAGGCAAATCGTAGGTTTTGACATAGTTGAGCTCTCTCCGTTAGAGGACATAGTAGCTCCGGATTTTATGGCTGCAAGGCTTATATATAAGATCCTGGGCTACATCTTTTTTCTATAAGAAGTTTCTATTCTAAGTGATATGGTAAGGTTACTTATCCTGCTTATTTGCGTACTCGTAACTTCAGGTTTATGCTCAATGGTGGAGGCTGCTATATTGAGCCTTCCACTTGTGAAGGCCAGGATCTTATCTGAGCAGAAACGCAAGGGGTCAAAGGACCTGCTTATAATAAAAGAAAATATCCATAGTGCGATTGCGACTATTGTTGTATTGAATAACTCGGTTAATATAGTTGGTTCGATATTCATGGGCCGCGAGGCATTGAGGCTGTTTGGAAACGAATGGCTGGCTGTATCTTCGGCAGGGCTTACCTTTTTGATTATAGTCGTATCAGAGATGATACCAAAGGCCGTCGGAGAACATTACAAGGTCAGGGTCTCTCTTTCAAGTGCAAAGACCTTGAGAGGGGTTATCTGGATATTGAGCCCTTTAATACGGGGATTGGTGGTTTTAACGAGTATTTTCACGAAGAGATCGAGCGTGCCGAAGGTTACAGAGGAAGAGATAAAGATCATGCTGAGGCTTGGACGTGATGCAGGCACAGTGGAGGTAGATGAGGAGAAACTTTGCAACAAGGTATTTAAACTTAATGATGTAAGGGCATCCCATATCATGAGGCCTATAGATAATATTTACGCATTGCCAGCCGATGTTAGACTGCTTGAACTAAAGGATTCGATACTGAATGCGCAATACAGCAGGATTGCAGTCTATAAAGATAAGCCCTCAAAGATAATAGGGATTGTTCAACAGAGGGTTTTGCTGCGCGAGATAGCCAAGGATAACTATGAAGCCATGGTAGGGGATTTTATGCGAAGGCCGATATTTATCGATGAAAATGAAAAGGCAGATGTCCTCTTGACTAAATTTCAGGCCTATCACCAGCACCTTTTTATCGTGCAGGATAGGTCTAAGAAAAACATAGGCATTGTTTCCATGGAGGATGTTTTAGAGGAACTTTTCGGAGAGATTTACGACGAGAAAGACAAGATTTAGCCTGGCAGCTCTTCATACTGCCAGGGTTGCCTTTTTTACTTTTTCTGCAGTCTCCCTGCCGATCAGTTGTTCCACTATTGCCAGCGAAAATGCCAATGCTGTTGCCGGGCCCCGGCTTGTAATAATATTCCCATCTATGACTACATTGTCTGTTTTATATGAGGCGTCCTCTCCGAGATGCGCTTGCATATCTGGGTAGCAGGTAGCGGCTTTATTTTTGAGTATACCTGTCGGGGCAAGCACTAAGGCAGGGGAGACGCAAATGGCTGCTATAATCTTTTTGCCGTTATTCATTTTTTGTATAAGACCCTGCACCTTTTCGGATAGTGCCAGATGGGTTGCTCCGGGCATACCCCCGGGGAATACACATGCATCAAAATCTGAACCAGCTTCATCCAATTTAATATCTGCCGAGACCTCTATACCGTGAGAGCCCTGCACCTTTAAATCATCCAACCCACCCACAGTTACTTCTATGCCGGCCCTCCTTAATATATCCACAATAGTTATGCCCTCTATTTCCTCAAATCCGTCTGCCAGGACAACGATAACCTTCTTTTTCATCGAGGCCTCCTTTCCCGACTATGATTTTATCACCAAGTTGACAGTTTTGACAATAGAAAAATTATCAAGATAAGGAACAGTTGTCTTCTAATGTCCCTAGTTTTATTTATTTGCTTGATTTTAATGGAGTTTATTTTATAATGATGAAGGCTCCTAGAAAGAGTAGGAGCCCTATTTTATTAGGAAAATGATGGATATATTATTATTATTAGGTATTGCAATATTTTTAGGGACACTTGGCGGAAAGATCTTTCAAAGATTAAAGATCCCGCAGGTAGTAGGCTATATAGTTATAGGGCTCTTGCTGGGGAAATCCTTCTTCGGTTTTTTTCAAGACAGGATTATACAAACATTAGATCCCTTCGTCAGTGTTGCCCTTGGCATAATCGGTTTTATAATCGGTGCTGAGCTAAAGGCAGATATCTTTAAAAAACAAGGCAGGCCTATCTATTCTATTCTTTTCGGGGAAGGGTTGTTCGCCTTTTTTACCGTAACAATCTTAGTTACCCTCGTCACGAAAAAATTATATCTTGGACTCTTATTCGGCGCTATCGCCTCTGCTACAGACCCTGCTACAACAGTAAATGTGTTATGGGAATACAAATCAAAAGGCCCTCTTACGACAACGCTCCTCGCTATAGTGGCGTTGGATGATGCACTTGCCCTTATGATATATGGTTTTGCGAGCGTGTTCGCAAAGTCCCTTATTATGAAGGAACACCTGTCTATATTGCATAGTATAGGGACGCCTTTTATGGAAATAGGTATCTCTGCCCTGATAGGGATATCGGGCGGATATATACTTTTTCATCTTATAAGATTGATAAAGGATAAAAATCTCATATTGCCCCTTTCCCTCGGTGTAATAATTGCAGTAGTAGGCCTTGCTGATTTTTTAAAGGTAGACCTTATCCTCTCAAGCATGATACTTGGCGTTACATTGATTAATATAGCCCCTAAAGAAGGAGGGGTCGTATCCGAATCTATAAAGAAGTTTAGCCCGCCGGTTTATATACTGTTTTTTGTCCTTGTAGGCACCCGTTTAGATATAAAACTCTTTGCGCAGGTCAGTATAGCTGTTCTTTCGGTTGTCTATGTCCTGGGGCGCTCGACAGGAAAGATGCTGGGTGCGTTTTTAGGCGGGATCGTTGGCAAGGCACAGCATGTTGTTACCAAATACATAGGCCTGGGTCTCTTTGCACAAGCAGGGGTTGCTATAGGCCTGGCTATTTCCGTATATCACAATCTAAGTAAGCTGGGGCCCGGGCCTACCCATATAGGTTTTATCCTGATAAATGCCATTGTGGCAACGACATTTATAGTCCAGATCATAGGGCCTCCTTGCGTAAAATTAGCTATCCAGAAGGCCGGGGAAACAGGCAGGGCAGTGACAGAAGAGGATATTATAGAATCGTATAAGGTAAATGACCTTATGGGAAAGGATTTCGATGTCATAAAAGAACAAACGCCTTTGTATTCAATCGTAGAGATATTCAAGAACAGCGAATCCTATCATATCTGCGTTGTTGACAACGACAATAATCTACTCGGTATCATTTCCCTCGGAGAGTTAAGAGTCGTCTTCCATGAACAGGAAGACGCACTGGACAATCTGGTAGTGGCAAGGGATATCGCTGAGCCGGCTACAACATTGCTCTACGCAGATCAGCCATTGAAGGAGGCCATAGATATATTCAGAAGGAAGGAGCTTGATTTTATGCCCGTCCTGAAGGATCCTTCATCCCGTCAGCTTGTAGGTGTCATGCATTACCGCTCGACAATGTCAAATATAGAGAAAGAGCTATTAAGCCGCCAGGGCAACCTTCAATAAACAAGATCTTAGAAAAATCTGTCAGGATATTAATCGATCCCCAATCTCTCTTAGCTAATCTCAGCTAATCTTTTCCGGATATCTCCAGTTCTTTTTAGGTGTTAAAGTCATAAAGGCAGTGATAAAATATAGATTAGATGTGTTGTTCGCATCACGGATCGGAGAGATCTCTTTTTATATGCTCAAGGACAATTTTGTTAATATCTGTAAGATCGAAGAGGGCCTAAAACCAACGCATTCCATAGAGGAATCAGAGGTAGAAAAATAATGGAGATCTTAATAGATAATTTAAAACACGGTTTGATGATTACTGTCTTTGTCTTTGTCATGATGATGTTTATTGATTATCTCAACGTCCTGACGAAAGGGAAGATGAGCAGGGTGATTAAAGGAGGCGTATCCAGGCAGTATATTATGGCCTCATTCCTGGGGGTAACCCCTGGGTGTCTCGGAGCGTTTATGAACGTGTCTTTCTATGTCAGGGGACTTATTTCTTTCGGGGCCATTGTAGGCGGGATGATAGCGACATCCGGAGACGAGGCCTTTGTAATGCTGGCGATGTTTCCCGGTAAGGCCTTGATCTTGTTCGGTATTTTATTTTTGCTGGGCATTATTTTTGCTTATATTACCGATAAGATAGTGCCTATATTAAAGATAAAACCGTGCCAGGAGTGCGAACTTTCAGGCCTCCACCCACAGGATGAATGCGCGTGTTTTAACTTTAGAGAGGTGTTAGGACATATAAAAAAGATATCATTAAACAGATTTTTACTTTTGACTCTTTTAGTCGTGGTCTGTTACGGTTTTATTTCAGGTTTGATCGGGCCTAACAGTTGGAACTGGCAGAGGGTTACATTCGTTCTGCTCCTTTCATTGGCCGGGTTTATAGTTATCACGGTCCCGGAGCACTACTTAGAAAAGCACATATGGGAACATATCGCAAAGAGACATCTATGGAGGATATTCTTGTGGAGTTTTGGCGTATTGCTTCTCATGGATATCGGCCTGAGGTTCTGGGATTTAGATATCTTTGTAAAGACGCACATGTTCTGGGTGTTCCTGATAGCCGGTTTAGTAGCAATGATCCCGGAATCCGGGCCTCATCTGATTTTTGTAATGATGTTTGCAAGAGGCCTGGTGCCTTTCTCCGTGCTTCTAACCAGCTCCATTATCCAGGATGGCCATGGGATGCTTCCTCTCTTATCCTACAGCGTAAAGGATTCCGTATTGATAAAGCTGTTTAATCTGGTTATTGGATTAGGGATAGGTATTATATTGTATTCTCTGGGGTTTTAATGTGTCAAACGAGATAATCTATAAAGTAAGGATTTGTAATACTTTCAATGTTAGGTGACAGTCTCAGACCTTCCGGCATAGCAGGCTGTGGGGACGTAAGATTGCCCCGGCGTGACAATCTTACTCCGTTTTTAGCCTCGCTCGTTTTTTTGGGCTGTGGCCCGTGAGAAAAGCCTCTTTATTTTTTGCGGGCATGGTGTCCTTTTGCCGTCAGGCAAAAGGACGAGCAAAAAATAAAACGGAGAGAAGGCCGCCTCGCCGGGAGCGGCCGAA
>CAJVXD010000099.1 GCA_913009675.1 uncultured bacterium
AAGCGTACACAGATAACGCACATTACGATGACGGGTGTGCGGCTGAGAGTGACGTCTCGAGATATTGGGAGTGAGGGGTTCGTGGCGCTTGTTTTGGTTTTTTTTTTTTTTTAATGATACGGCGACCACCGAGATCTACACTCTTTCCCTACACGACGCTCTTCCGATCTGACCTTATTATAATAGATGGCGGCAAAGGCCATTTACAGGCAGCATATAAGGTGCTGGTGAAGCTGAACCTAAGGCATGTCCCTATAATATCCATCGCAAAGAAGGAAGAGAAGATATATACGCTGGGGACCAAAGGGCCCCTGGATGTAAATCGAGATTCGCAGATAGTACATTTTATACAACATATACGTGACGAGGCCCACAGGTTCGCATTGAAGTATCACCGTAAACTGAGGAAGATAAGCTATAAGTTGTAAGCTATAAGAGAAGAAGCCGCAAAAGATAAAAATTGAAAGTTTTTTTATTTTTTGCTTAAAGCTTATGGCTTACAGCTTAAAAACTATTTATGAAACCATTGACTTTATTTCAGAAAAAGGTATATACTGTGGTAAAGAAAATACCACGCGGCGAGACACGAAGTTATGCATGGGTGGCGCAGGAGATTGGGAAACCCGGGGTTGTAAGGGCAGTTGGTACAGCGTTAAGAAAGAATCCCTTTGCTATTATTGTGCCCTGCCACAGGGTCATACATTCCGACGGGACTTTAGGGAAATATGCATTTGGTGCGGATTTGAAGGAAAAATTGCTGGAGATAGAAGGTAGAATCACAAAAGACAAGAAATAACTCCACACTTTTATGTGTGTCAGGAAAGTGTGAAGTTATTCGAGATTTTGCTATTATGTTGCTCGAGATTAAGTCAAGACTAAAGGAATTGTATAAAAAACTATCAGGGCTTCGAGATTACCTGGATATTGAAAAGAACAAAACCGTACTCAAAGAACTCGAGGGAAAGATGACAAGTTCTGGTTTTTGGGATAATCAGGAAAAGGCACGTTCGGTTATTAAGGAATTAAAAAACATCAGGGCGATCGTTGATCCTTTCTTTGAATGCACAAAAGAATTTGATGAATTAAACGAACTTATTATACTTGTTGACGAAGACGATCAGGATTCCATAAAGGAAATAACGGAATTAGTGTGTAGATTAGAAAAAAATATCGATTCTCTCGAATTTAAAAGTCTTATGTCCGGTAGGCTTGATAGAAGTAACGCCATCCTGAGTATCCATGCAGGTGCAGGAGGTACAGAGTCTTGTGATTGGGCGAGTATGCTCTTGAGGATGTATTCTATGTGGGCCGATAAAAATAGCTACAAGACGGAGATAATAGATATCTTAACGGGGGAAGAGGCAGGGGTAAAAAGTGCGGTCGTGATTATAACAGGCCCTTTTGCATACGGATATCTTAAGTCAGAAAGAGGGGTGCACCGATTGGTAAGGATATCACCTTTTGATGCCAACAGAAGGCGTCACACCTCTTTTGCCTCTGTAGATATCATAGCAGAGGTCGAAGATGACGCAGAGATAGATATAAAGGAATCTGAGCTCCGTATTGATACCTATCGTTCAAGCGGTGCAGGAGGTCAACACGTAAATGTTACGGACTCCGCGGTCAGGATTACCCATCTCCCAACAGGCATTGTAGTCCAGTGCCAGAATGAACGCTCGCAGCATAAGAATAAGGCGACCGCGATGAAGGTCTTAAAGGCCAGGCTTTATGAATTAAGATTGGAAGAGAAAAAGAAAGAGATGGAGGCCGAATATGCGAAGAAGCGAAAGATAGAATGGGGGAGTCAGATCCGCTCGTACGTTATGCATCCCTATTCTATGGTAAAGGATCACAGGACAGGTTATGAGACGTCGAATGTAGGTGCTGTAATGGATGGTGCCCTGGATGGATTTATAGAGGCATTTTTGAAGCAGAAACCGAGAAAATAGCTGTAAGCTTTAAGCTATAAGAAAAGTAGGAAAGCTTATTACTTACAGCTTACAGCTTAAAGCTGACTAATATGTTTAGATGGGTATTAAATAAAATCATAGGATCGCAGAATCAGAGGGAGCTTAAGAAACTCCGGCCTCTGGTGGAAAAGATTAATTCGTTTGAACCTGGGATGCGGAAACTTAGTGATGATGAGTTGCGCCGGAAAACAGATGAATTCAGGGAACGTCTTTCTGAAGGTGAAAGACTCGACGAGGTATTACCTGAGGCATTTGCAGCGGTGCGCGAGGCAGCACAACGCACAATAGGTATGAGGCATTTTGATGTACAGCTGATAGGCGGGGTTGTGCTTCATCAGGGAAAGATCGCTGAGATGGCGACAGGAGAGGGGAAGACACTTGTAGCGACGTTGGCTGCCTATCTGAATGCCTTGACGGGAAAAGGGGTCCACATCATAACTGTAAATGATTACCTGGCGCGAAGGGATAAAGACTGGATGACCCCGATTTATGAATTTCTGGGGCTTACGGTAGGGGTGATTCAGCATGACATGGGGCCAGAATTGCGGCAGATGGCCTATAATAGCGATATTACTTACGGTACAAATAACGAATTTGGTTTTGATTATCTGCGGGACAACATGGTCGTGCAGAAGGAAGACATGGCCCAGCGTGGGTTAAATTATGCAATAGTTGACGAGGTGGACAGTATCCTTATCGATGAGGCCCGCACACCTCTTATTATTTCAGGGCCATCCGAAGAGTCTACGGATAAATATTATATATGCAATAAGATTGTCCCAGGTCTGAAGGGGAGGATAATCCTGGAAAAGGATGAGATAGATGCAAAATTTAAAGGCATCGATCTTTCAAAGGGCTATGATTATATTATAGACGAAAAGGCACATACAGCACATCTAACAGAAGACGGCGAGACCAAGGCTGCACAGATGCTTGGCATAGAGAATATGCATGATGTAAATACGATGGAGTACCGCCATCATATCATACAGGCCCTCAAGGCGCATAATCTCTTTGAGAGGGATGTGGATTATGTCGTAAAGGAAGGCGAGGTATTGATTGTGGACGAGTTCACAGGCCGCCTTATGCCCGGGAGACGCTGGTCAGACGGCCTTCATCAGGCAATAGAGGCAAAAGAAGGCCTTAAGATAGAAAGGGAAAATCAGACGCTCGCCACTATTACATTCCAGAATTATTTCAAGATGTATAAGAAACTGGCCGGGATGACGGGTACTGCAATAACAGAGGCCCAGGAATTCAGCCATATCTATAAAGTCGATACAGTGGTTATTCCGACAAACAGGCCTTTGATAAGGACGAATTATCCCGATGTAATCTATAAAACAGAAAAAGAAAAGTTTAAGGCTGCGTGTAATGAGATCGAAAACCTATATAGGAAAGGAAGACCTGTTCTTGTGGGTACCATCTCCATTGAAAAATCAGAACGGCTGGCTTCACTTTTAAAGAGGTGTGGGGTACCGCATAATGTATTGAATGCAAAATACCACGAGATGGAGGCAACTATTATAGCGCAGGCAGGCCGGCTGGGTGCAGTGACTATTGCAACCAATATGGCCGGCCGTGGGACAGATATCTTGCTTGGTGGGAATCCAGAATCTATGGTGAATGACTGGTTGAAGGCAAAAGGCCTTGGGCCTAAGAATATTACCGAGGAGGAATACAAGAGATTACTCGATGAGGCCAGAGAGCGGGTGAAAGACGAACACGAAAAGGTCGTCCAGCTTGGCGGCCTTCATGTTATGGGTACAGAGCGCCACGAGTCGCGGCGTATAGACAATCAGTTACGCGGACGTTCGGGCAGGCAGGGAGACCCTGGTTCTTCAGGGTTTTACATATCGCTCGGCGATGATTTAATGCGGCTTTTCGGTTCCAGCAGGATTTCAGATATCTACGACAGACTCGGTATAGAAGAAGGGCAGGATATCCAGCACCCACTTATATCGAGGGCCATTGAGGTGGCACAGAAAAGGGTAGAGCAGCATAATTTTGAGATACGCAAACACGTTCTGGAATATGACAATGTAATGAATAAACAGAGAGAAGTCATATACGAAGAGAGAAAGAAGATTTTACTCGGAGATAATATAAAGGGGCATATCTATGATATCATAGAAGAGGCCATAGATGATGCGATAGAGCTGTATCTTAATCCAGATGTCCATAAGGCTGATTGGAAATATCTCGAGTTTAATGAGTGGTTCTGGTCAAAATTTAATATACGATTTCAAGATTTAGAGGACAGGGTAGAAGGCAAGGATAGAGACCAGCTCCTTGAGGAATTTGTTAGCGCAGTGAAGGCCAGCTACGAAGAAAAAGAAAAAAAGATGGGTACGGATTTACTGAGGCACATTGAAAAGATGATTATGCTTCAGGTCATCGATACGAAATGGAAAGATCATTTGTATGCGATGGATAATCTGAGAGAGGGTATTGGTCTTAGGGCATATGGTCAGCGGGACCCCCTAGTGGAATACCAACATGAAGGCTATGATATGTTCAGGGCCATGATAGGTTCTATCAAGGATGAGACCATAGAGTTTTTATTCAAGGTTCAGGCTGCGCATGAAGAGAAAATGCTGAGGGGGGTCTTTCAGTCACTACCGCAGGAATTTGTGCATAGTGAGGCAACCCCTATGTCAGGGATCCCTACGCCTTCTCGCGAAGGTGGGCAGATGGAAAACGATTTGCCCCAGCCAGATACGCCCCAGCAATACAGACGGACAGGGCCCAAGGTTGGACGAAATGACCCCTGTCCATGCGGCAGCGGTAAAAAGTATAAGAAATGTTGCGGGAAATAATTCAGCTATAAGCTGTAAGCTTTAAGCTATAAGTAAAGACTAAAAACAAGGATTTTTTTAGCTCTGGCTTAAGGCTTACAGCTTATAGCTCGATATATGTTACTTTCAATAATCTCAGCGACCTTACTCATTCTCACCTTCCCAAATTTCAACCAAAGCTATCTTGCCTTTATAGGTTTTGTACCGCTTCTGCTGGGTCTCCACAATAAGTCCCCGAGAAAGGCGTTTTTGATTTCCTATGTCTGTGGATTTTTATTTTATTTAGGGGTCCTTTATTGGCTTTATCACGTGACTATCGTCGGCTTGATCGTTCTTTGTCTCTATCTTGCTATGTATTTCGGGATCTTTGGCTTTGTGTTTTCAGCCATCGAGTCCTTATTTATCACCCGCTACCGATTCTTTATCATCCCCTTTGTCTGGGTCTTTTTAGAGTATATCCAGGCACATCTCTTCACTGGTTTTGGATGGAGCCTGTTGGGTTATTCGCAGTATAGAAATGTACCGTTTATCCAAATCGCAGATTTTTCCGGAGATCGGAAGAGCACACGTCTGAACTCCAGTCACACTGATATATCTCGTATGCCGTCTTCTGCTTGAAAAAAAAAATACATCCAACGGTAGTTTGACGCGCAAAACTTGAACTATACTTCCTCTCCTTCTATCTAC
>CAJVXD010000100.1 GCA_913009675.1 uncultured bacterium
AAATGGGAGCTCGACAAGAAATGTTAGGGGGCAGGTGGGATACGTTAGCGGGCTAAGACGGAGGGAGTGTATGTCTTGCGGTGAAATGTTGAGAAGAAAAGAAGAAAGAAGAAAAAGTAATAAATTTTTTTTTTAATGATACGGCGACCACCGAGATCTACACTCTTTCCCTACACGACGCTCTTCCGATCTTACATGAGAAGCGCATCGTATATGCTGGGGATTGTTTATCTTGAGAAAAAGGATTATGAGAGGGCAACAAGGCAGTTTGTAAAATATTCCAGGCTGGATCCGTATAATCCGCAGGTTCACAGGATCCTGGGGATATCTATAGCAGGAAAGGCCTTTTAAAAAAGGCGGGAGCCGAGTATAATGAAGAAAAGAAGCTGAAGGGTTTGTTATGAGGAAAAAAATTTTTAATTATCTTGAATCTAATAGACAAAAAGTAATAGCCCTTTTAGCTTCCTTGATAGCTATCCCTACCGTAAATCCTCCCGGGAAAAACTATGAGAGGATGGTCGATTTTCTTCGTAGAAGATGTAATGATCTAGGCCTTAAGACAAAACAATATGTTACCCCCCGCAGGGTATTGAGGAAGTTTGCCGTCGGGGCAGGATCAAAAAGAGTAAGTCTCCTTGCAGATTTGGATACCGGGGCAAAGAAGACATTGCATATAGCCTCGCACTACGACGTGGTGCCGCCTACTGATAAATGGGCGACGGATCCCTTCAAGGCGGTTGTCAAAGGCAATAGACTCTATGGTCGCGGCTCAGAGGACATGAAGGGAAATATAGCCTGTGTATTATTTGCCATCCGCGCCATAAAAAGATTAAACATAAAACCTAAGCTAAACCTGCAGGTTTCTTTTACCCCCGATGAAGAGATAGGCGGCAGGACAGGGTTGGGTTATCTCGTGGAGAAAGGCCTGGTGAGGGCTGATTATGCTATGAGCGAAGGGTATTCAGGTAGATGTGTTTCAATGGGAAACAAGGGTGTGATCTGGGCAGAGGTTAGCGTGACCGGTAAGGCATGTCATGCATCTATCCCGCACAGGGGGGTAAATGCCTTTGAGAGGATGACCATGCTATCGAGAGAACTGGAAGGACTGAAGAAAAAAATAGAAAAGAGAAAGAGCAGATTTAATATGCGCGATAATATCTCAAGGAGTCCAAGCCTTGTCATGGGTGGACTGCTTGAAGGCGGGATTAAAGTGAATGTTGTCCCGGGCCTGGCACGTTTTAGTATTGACAGGAGATTGATACCGGAGGAGGATACCAGGGCCGCACAAAAAGAGATAGAAGGGGTTATAAAAGAATTCAATGCAAGATATAAAGATTCGAGGGCATCTGTAAAGTTTTGCTCTATAGAGGCCCCTTCGATTTCTCCTAAAGACAAGGTCTTTTTCAGGACGGTCTCTGATGCAGTAAAACAACTTACGGGCAAATCAGCAAGATTTTGCGTGATGCCAGGCGCCACAGATATGCGCTATTTTATGTGGAAGGGTGTACCCAGCCTGGGTTATAGTGCAGGAGGCGGAGAGGGTTGGCACAGCGATAATGAATTTGTATATATAGATAGCCTCATTGATACTACAAAGCTATACGCGCTGGTCATGGCCGGGATGGAATAAATGGAAGATAAATTTATAAAGATCACAGGTGCAAAGGAGCACAATCTAAAAAATATCAGCTTAAATCTTCCGCGTAACAAGCTTATCGTGATTACAGGATTGAGCGGCTCAGGCAAGTCCTCTCTTGCCTTTGATACGATCTACGCAGAGGGGCAGCGTAGATATGTGGAAAGCCTTTCCGCATATGCCCGCCAGTTCCTGGAGCAGCTTGAAAAACCAGATGTGGAGCGTATTGAGGGGCTCTCACCCGCGATTTCCATAGAACAGCGCACTGCCGGCGGAAACCCACGTTCTACAGTAGGGACAAGCACGGAGCTTTACGATTACATGCGTCTTCTTTTTGCAAGGATAGGGACTCCCTATTGTTATAGATGTGGTCAGGAGATAACCCAACAGACACAGGATGAGATCATAGATAAGATCCTGGGTTATGGGGAAGGTACGGGTCTTTTAATAATGGCCCCTGTCGTAAGGCTCAGAAAGGGTGACTATCATCGGTTGTTTAGTGAATTAAAAAGACAGGGTTTTATCAGGGTAAGGGTCGATGGGAAGGTGGTATCGTTAGACGATAGGATAGGGCTTAATAAAAATAAGAAGCACAATATAGAGGTTGTGGTAGATAGGCTCGTTATGGGCAAGGGGATTAGGGAACGCCTTGCCGATTCCGTTGAGATTGCCCTAAAGGTCGGGAAAGGTTTGGTCTTGGTTTCAAGGGTCGAAAAAGGAGAGGTTTTGTTTAGTGAATTATACTCTTGTCCAAACTGCGGTATAAGTTATGAAGAGATTGAGCCGAGGATATTTTCCTTTAACAGCCCCTATGGCGCATGTAAGGTCTGCAGCGGGCTTGGTACAATGATAGATATAGAACCTGATCTTGTCATACCTGATAAGACAAAACCCCTGAGAGAGGCCATAAAGGCATGGCGCGTAGGCGGCAAAAGGATAGTCCTGCACTATAGGAGGGTCTTAAGAAGGTTAGGTCATAAATATGGTTTTGATCTTGATACGCCGTTTAACAGGATAGCTAAAAGGGTAAGGGACATTATAGTTTGGGGCGGAGGTTCAGAGAGTGAGACTGTGTTTTTTGAAGGGGTGGTGCCTAATCTCCTAAGGCGCCTTAAGGAAACAGAGAGCGAATTTATGAGACGTGAGATTAATAAATATACAAGAGAATCTATATGTCCTGCCTGTAAGGGTAAACGCTTAAGAGAAGAAAGCCTTTCCATAAAGATAGAGGGGGCGTCCATAAGCGATGTTTCTGAGCTTTCAATAAGGGAGGCAATGAACTTCTTTTTGGAGTTAAGGCTTACGGAGAGACAGGAAGGGATCGCACATCAGATATTAAAAGAGATAAAAAAAAGACTTTCTTTCATGAGCAATGTAGGGCTTGATTATCTGACGCTTGATAGAAAGAGTGCTACCCTTTCAGGCGGCGAGGCCCAGAGGATCAGACTGGCCACTCAGATAGGCGGCGGGCTTGTTGGCGTAGTTTATATATTGGACGAGCCGAGTATAGGCCTGCATCAAAGGGATAATTCTAAACTGTTGGGTACCTTGACCACATTACGGGATATGGGAAATACGCTGATAGTCGTTGAGCATGACGAAGCTACAATAAGAAATGCGGATTATATTGTAGACCTTGGGCCTGGGGCCGGAAAACATGGGGGGGATATCGTAGCCCAAGGCAGCCTGGGAGATATTTTGAGTTCAGAAAGGTCACTCACAGCGAAGTATCTTTCCGGCCAATTAAAGATACCCACCCCAAAAACAAGAAAAAGGGTTGAAAGAAAAAAGTCTATTATTATACGTGGCGCAAGAGAACATAATCTGAAAGGTATAGATGTAAAGATACCTCTGGGCCTTTTTGTATGCGTAACAGGGGTTTCGGGCTCAGGGAAGAGTACGCTTGTAGACGACATACTTTATAATGCGCTCGCAAGGCATATCTATGGTTCAAGAAAGAAACCCGGTTTACACAAGGGAATAGAGGGTATAGAGTGGATAGATAAGGTTGTAGTTGTTAATCAGTCTCCGATAGGCAGAACCCCTCGTTCTAACCCTGCAACATATACAGGCATCTTTTCTTACATAAGAGACCTTTTTTCAAAACTGCCCGATTCAAGGATGAGAGGGTATAGACCGGGCCGTTTCAGTTTTAACGTTAAAGGGGGAAGGTGCGAGGCCTGTCAGGGCGATGGCATAAAAAAGATAGAGATGCATTTTTTGCCGGATGTCTATGTAAGGTGTGAAGTATGCCATGGCCGGCGTTATAACCACGAGACATTGCAAGTGCTCTATAAAGGTAAGTCGATTGCCGATGTCCTTGAGATGACAGCAGAAGAGGCCCGGGAACTTTTTAAGAACATCCCTCATATAAATCAGAAGCTGAAGACACTCTGTAATGTCGGGCTCGGGTATATTGAACTCGGCCAGTCCGCAACCACTCTTTCAGGGGGAGAGGCGCAGAGGATTAAGCTTGTCACTGAACTTAGCAAGATAGGGACAGGGAGGACTCTTTACATACTCGATGAACCTACTACAGGCCTGCATTTTGCCGACATCGATAAGCTTCTCAATGTGTTACATGCGCTTGTAAAAGCAAATAATACAGTCTTGGTCATAGAACATAACCTCGACGTCATAAAATCCGCAGATTATATCATAGACCTGGGTCCAGGCGGTGGGGAGGCAGGAGGGAGGATAGTAGGTTGTGGCAGTCCGGAGCAGATAATAAAGGTCCCTTCCTCGTATACAGGTAGTTACCTGAAGATGCATCTTTTGAAAGGTAAAATATCAAAATAGAGACGGTTTTCTCTTTCTATACTGAAAAGACTATATGCTATCCGCTCCAGAAGCAGTATTAGCAGTTTTTACTTGAACAAACTTCCTATCAATGGTATATTTATACGCGAGATGAATCTTATTACTAATATATTTATTATATTGTCCTTCATATTAACCCTAGGGCTGCCGCTCTTAGCCGAACCCGTCCAGAATAACGATTTCATCGTTGCCAGAAAATCCTTTCAAGATGGATTCTATGACATAGCAGCCAAATCGTTTCAGAAATTTATATCTCAAAGTCCTCAGGATGCGGATGTAGCAGAGGCACGACTTTTATTGGGAGAGTCTCTGGTTCATCTCAAGAGGTTCAACGATGCTATAAAAGAGCTTGACAGGGTGATAGGTCTTGAGGGGGTCAAGGGTTTCAAGGCAGAGGCCTTATACTGGAAGGCCGAGATATATTTTAAGACAAAAGACTTTCAAAGGGCAAAGGAGCTTTACAATAAACTCATAAAGGATTCCCCTTCTTCTAAATACGTATCATACGCAATGTATTCTCTGGCATGGTCTTTGTATGAGGAGAAAGATTACAAGAAGGCCCTTGAAAAATTTTCATTGTTTCTGACAAAGAATCCATCGGGCGCCTTAAAAAGGGATAGCCGGTTAAAGATATGTGAGATATTGTATAGACTTTAGCAATATAAGCAGTCCAACAAGAAACTCCAGGAGTTCGTGTTAGATGAGAGGGATCCAAGGAGCCTGGCAGAGGCATATTTTTATATGGCGGAAAATTTCTATTATCTGCGTGAATACCCCAAGGCCATAGAGAGATCGGAAGAGCACACGTCTGAACTCCAGTCACACTGATATATCTCGTATGCCGTCTTCTGCTTGAAAAAAAAAAAAAAAAAAAAACCACCTAAATAACAACTCTCTCATGAATTAAATACATAGTGCACATATAATACCATAACATCACATGTATACTAATAATCA